>JAKSCH010000346.1 GCA_022360695.1 Gemmatimonadota bacterium | reverse complement strand
CTGATCGGAGCCGTCACGTTCTCGGGGAGCATGATCGCCTGGGGCAAGCTCCAGGGGTTCGTGACCGGGAACGCGATCTCGAACCCGTTCGTCCGGTTCCTCGCCATCGTGCTGGCGGCGGTATCGATCGGTGCCGCGATCTACCTCGTCGGGTTCGATACGAACCTTCTCTTCTACTGGGGATTGATCGCGGCCGCGCTCGTGCTCGGCGTGCTGTTCGTGATCCCGATCGGCGGCGCCGACATGCCCGTCGTGGTCGCGCTGTTGAACTCCTACTCGGGTCTCGCGGCCTCCGCGGCGGGGTTCGTGCTCGGCAACAACGCGCTCATCATCTCGGGGGCCTTGGTCGGGGCCTCGGGCCTCATCCTCACGAGCATCATGTGCCGCGCCATGAACCGCTCGCTCTCGAACGTGCTGTTCAGCGCGTTCGGAACCGGGACCGCGGCCGGTGCCGCGGGCGACGATGGTGAGAAGGTGGCCACGCCGATCGAGGCGGAAGACTCGGCGATGGTGCTCGGATACGCCTCGCAGGTCGTGTTCGTGCCGGGCTACGGGCTCGCGGTCGCGCAGGCGCAGCACAAGATCCGCGAGCTCGCCGACATGCTGAGCGAGCGCGGCGTCAACGTGAGGTACTGCGTGCACCCGGTGGCGGGTCGGATGCCCGGTCACATGAACGTGCTGTTGGCCGAGGCGAACGTGCCGTACGAGCAGCTCTGCGAGCCCGAGGACGTGAACCCCGACATGGAGAACATCGATGTCGCGGTGGTCGTTGGCGCCAACGACGTGGTCAACCCGCTCGCGCGAGACGATGCGTCGAGCCCGATCGCGGGGATGCCGATCATCGAGACCGACCGCGCCAAGACCTGCATCGTGATCAAGCGCTCGTTGTCCGTCGGTTACGCCGGGATCGACAACCCGCTGTTCTACAAGCAGAACAACCGCATGTTCTTCGGAGACGCCGCCGACGCTCTGGCCCGCATCGCGGAGGAGGTCAAGCAGCTCTAAGGGGCTGCCGACGCCGGACGGCCGCGCCCGAATCCGACACACGCCCCGCGCGCGAGTCGCGCCGGCCGGCGACGCCGCGCAGTTTGGCGCCATGCGTTTCCCGAGCTTCGTGGTGCTCACCGCCGTCTTCGCGGCCTGCGGGACGGACGCCAGCCCGGACGCGGCGGGTTGTCCCGATCTCCTCTCGGCGGACGCCTGGGTCGATGGGGAGCCCCTGCGTCTCGTGGAGCTTTGGCGAGCGGGCGGGACCAACGAAGGCGAGGAGCTGGCGCTCCCGATCGGCGTCGCGGTCGCGCCGGATGGACGCGTCGCGATCCCCGACTGGCAGCTCGGCCTGGCGGGCGTCGAAGCGGATGGGAGCTGGATCGCCGATCTCGCGCCCCGCGGCGAGGGTCCGGGAGAGGTCGCGTTGCCGGTGGCCACCGCCTGGACGGCGGAGGGTCACCTCGGCGTGTTCGACTTCGACCGGGCGCGCGCCGTATTTCTCGACCGCGGGTCGGAGCTGGTCCGGGAAGATGCGCTCGATCCCCTACCCATCGGCGCGGTCATGCAGCGAGGCGAGCTCTCGGCCGTCCGCTTGGAGTCGGACGGCGATGGGTACGTCCAGGTCAACCTCCCGGCGGGCGACCGTCCGGATGTGACCCAGCTCCTGTTCCGGCTGCCCTACGGCGGCGCACCGGCAGAGACGCTCGCCGTGGTGCGCCCTCCGGCGCTCGCCGGGCTCGGCCCGAGCAGCTCGGTCGTCGCGCCCGGATTCGCTCGGCTCGTGTTCGACGTCGACCCGCACGGACGGATCGCCCTCGGATCCGCCTCGCAAGACTACGAGATCCGGCTCATCGACCCCGACGGGTCGACGACTCGGATCTGTCGCAACGAGACCGGGCATGCACTTCGTCCGGACGAGACGGGCCAGGAGATCGGCGGCGCCGACCCGTCGCACCCGCTCGTCGAACCGCTTCGCACGGCGCCGCGGCCCGAGCGACCGACGCCGATCGGACGGCTGTTCTTCGGCCGCGATGGTCGGCTCTGGGTCGAGCGGGATCGGCGCGAGCCCCTCGACGGGCTGGGATCGCTCCGCGGCCGGGCGGGCTCGCGCTACGACGTGTTCGATGCGCAGGGGGCGTACCTGGGGCCGATCCAGGCCCCGCCGGGCGCGTACCTGATGGCGGCGTCGACGGACCGCGTCTGGGCGTTCGAGACGGGCTCGTTCGGCGAGACCTGGGTCGTAGCGTACGGCATCGAGTCGTGACCATCGATCGGAGGGGCTTCATGGTGCGCGCCGGCGCTGCCGGGCTGACGCTGGGGCTCGTCTCCTGCCGAACCGAAGGCCGCGGCTCCGCGGCTCGACCCCCGACCGATCCGGACGCGCTCGCCGCCGCGTACCGCGACAACATCTACACGCGGCTCCTCGGGGTCCGACCCCACCTGCCCGCGCACGAGCACGTGTCGCGGCTCGGCGGCGGACGCATGGACCCGGAGGTGGTGGCGGCCATGGCCGAAGCGAACGCCTACTTCGTCGACATGCACGAGTTGATGGCGGCAGCGGGCGAGCGGATCGCGGAGCTCATGGGTGCCGAGGCGGCGCTCGTGACGGCCGGCGGCTTCTCGGCGATGGTGCTGGGCGCCGCGGGCTGTCTCACCGGCACCGACGCCGAGCGTGCCCACGCTCTACCCCGCCCGACCTGGCCGCGGGTGGAGTGTCTGATCCAGACGCCGCACCGGTTCGACTACGATCGCGCGTACCGCGATGCCGGGATGAGCATCGTCGAGGCCGAGACCCGCGAGGACTTCGCGTCGCGGCTCTCGGATCGGACGGCGATGATCGCGGCGCTGGCGGCCGCGGAGCGACAGACGCTCTTCGCGCCACCGGCTCCGACGCGGTGGGCACTCGAGCCCGGTCCGGAGGTGATGACCGCCCGCGAGCAGATCGAGCTCGGGCGGGCGGCGGACATCCCGGTGCTCGTCGACATGGCCTCCGACCTCCCCACCGGCGTCGGACTCGACGAGTACCTGAAGGCCGGCGCCGATCTGGTCGTGATCAGCGGTGGGAAGGGCATCGGTGGACCTCAGTCCTCGGGGATCCTCGCGGGGCGGGCCGACCTCATCGAGGCGGCGCGGATCAACGCGTCGCCGAACGACGCGATCGGCCGCGGCATGAAGGTCGGCAAGGAGGAGATCGTAGGGCTCGTCGTCGCGCTCGAGCGCTACGTCGAGCGCGACGTCGCCTCCTGGGTCGGCGGGTGGTCGGAGAAGGCACGGTTCATCGCACGCGAGC
Organism: Gemmatimonadota bacterium; assembly: GCA_022360695.1. GTDB lineage: Bacteria > Gemmatimonadota > Gemmatimonadetes > Palauibacterales > Palauibacteraceae > Palauibacter. The sequence goes on along the minus strand of JAKSCH010000346.1, from coordinate 663 downwards.
TCGAGGGCGTCCGGGGTCTGACCGCCGAGGTCGTCCCCAACACGGCGGGCTACGAAGACGTCGAGCTCACGTGGGACAACGAGGTCATCCCGCTCTCGGCCGACGAGGTAAAGGACGCGCTGATGGACGACGTGCCGCGGCTCGCGTACTTGATGACGGTCCGGACGCGCGTGCTCCGCGACGGAGAGGAAGCGCTCGTCGCGCGAACGCTGCGCGAGTTCTTCGAGCGCGCGGCCGTCGACTGAGACGGTCTCGGCCGATTTTTCGCGCGACGTGACGGGTTCAGGCGCACCGACCCCCCGGGGTCGCGGTCTCGGTCTCTGGATGTGCACGGCGCTCGTCGTGGGCAACATGATCGGGTCGGGCGTGTTTCTCCTCCCCGCGTCGCTCGCCCCGTTCGGTGGGCTCAGCATCATCGGTTGGCTCGTGAGCGCCGGCGGCGCGCTGTGTCTGGCGCTGGTGTTCGCGCGTCTCGGCGCGGCGATCCCGCGCGTCGGCGGTCCGTACGCCTACGCGCGCGAGGGGTTCGGCGACTTCCCGGGCTTTTGGGTCGCGTGGTCGTACTGGATTTCCGTGAAGACGACCAATGCGGCGCTCGCGGTCGCGTTCGTCAGCTACTCGACCGTGTTCTGGCCCGCGCTCGGATCGTCGCCCGCGCTCGGG
>JAKSCH010000479.1 GCA_022360695.1 Gemmatimonadota bacterium | reverse complement strand
GAAGATGAAGTCGTGCATCGGCCAGAACCGCCCCTGTTCTTCCGCGCAGCGCGCCGCCATCGCCGCGGGGACGGAATTGGGAAAGGAGCCGAGCACGTAGTCGTACGACACCCAGCGGACGGGACCGCCCTCCCCCGCCTCCACGTTTCCGATCTCCACGTAGTTCTGTCGGAGTAGCTTGCCGGCAAACCCCGAGAACTGCGCGCAGGCCGGGCACGAGAAGTCGATGAACTCCTCGATCAGGATCGGCGCGTCCGCTGACCCGAGCGGCACGCCGGTGGAGGGATCCGCCGTGATATCGGCGGCCAGAGCCTCGAACTCCGCCGGCGTCGGCAGCGGCCCAGCGGCCGCACCACCACCCGCCGTAAGCAACCAGCCGATCCCCGCCGCGACGATGAGCCCGCCGAGGAGGAGAAACGTCTTGTTCCCCCCGCCCGGACCTTTGGCGCCCCCCGCTCCCTTCTTCTGAGCCTGCTGTGCCACGTTGCGTCTCCCTATCTGGCCGGTTGATTCGGCATCGTTAGCGTCTCGAGCGCCGCGGGCCGTCGGCCGACGCTCAGAACAGCCACAGCGCCAGCGCTCCGACGACGACGAAGGTGACCGTCGCGAGGATCGCCAATCGAGCGGTCTCGGACAAGCGGCGGCTCGGCTTCGCGGACAGGTCGCGTAGTCGGGGCAAGAACCGTTCGGACCAGAGGTCCGCGATCTGACCCAGGACGTGGCTCCAGGCGGACCCGTACGCGTGGTCGAGCGTTTCGATCTGCGCCTTCCACTCGCGCGTCGCTTCCTCCACCCCGGTCTCGTCCGTCTCGGGGGGCGCGTGCTCCCGAGCCTGTAGACGCTGGAGCAGGAGGTGCTGCCGAGCGAGCACCTTGCCGAACGCGGGATCGAGAGACTCCATCTGCGCGGCGAGGATGCCGGCCAGCTTGGTGCGCTGCTCCGCCGCGCGGGCCGACACTCCGTGCTCGCGCGAGAGCCGTTTCTCCGACAACAGTGCCTCGACCTCGCCTCCATACACCTCGAAGAGCTGATCGGCCGCACCGTGGAACGCCGCGATCGTATCCTGACGAAGCTGCTCCGCGTCCATCGCCTCGACCGCCTGCTCCAACGACGCCGCCCCCGCCGCGGCGGATCGTCTGAGGATGAGCGGGCCCAGGGCGATCTCCCCCAGCTCCTGGAAGTGTCGTTCGAAGTAGGCACGATCGAAGCGCGACGCGATCGAGCGATCGATACGGACGCGATCGGCCGCGGCCTGGCAGGCGGCCTTGAGGGTCTCCGCCGAGGCCGTGAACTCGGGGAGATCGGCGGCCGGCGGCGGCGTGACTTCCGCCTGCCCGAACATCTCGATCGAGCCGTCTTGCTGGACGGGCGATGGCGAGCGACGCGCCACCCGTGCGACGGCCTGGATCTCCTCGGGGAACAGGTACCGGAGGGTCAGCATCGCGGTCGCGGCCGAGAGTCTGAGACCGGCTCGCCCCGGCTCGTCGGGCGCGGTGTTGATCTCGCTGACACGGTCCACGGGCCACGGGAGCGTGTGCTTCCGGTTCCGCGCGAACAGGTGGAGCGCGCGCTGCGTGAAGACCGCCAGGTGCAGCCCCGTGACGGACGCACCGTCGATCTCGCCGCTCGCCGCGGTGCCGGCGGTGCACACGACGACCTCCGCGGCCAGGGGCTGGAGAAGCGAGCGCTGGGCGGCGCGATCGCTGCCGCGCTCCACGGTGCGCGCCAGCTCCTCTACGTCGCCGCTTCGTCCGTGAAACGCGTAGGTCTGGGCGTGGGTGAACAGGAGCACGAGACCCGCCCGCCTCGACACCCAGAAAACGGTGTCGAGATCCACCTGATCGTCTCCCACGTGAATCGCGGACTCGGCACAGACGACCGAGACCTTCCGACGCGCCGGACGACCGTCGACGAGCACGTCGAACATGAACTCGTGCGCGTCGTCCACCCGACGACGGGGCTCGCCTGGGTTCGCTCGCTCAACCGACACGAAACCGACTCTCCTCGAAAGCCATCCACGGGGAATCTCGGGGCTACGAGGCCCGCGCGCGACCTTCGTCGTTCAAGATCGTCATGACGGCGTGCGTGTCGGTGAACGACGACACGACCCGGTCGGCCCCGCAGGACGTGAGCTCCGCGGTCGAAAAACGACCCGTCGCCACCGCGAGAACCCGCATGTTCGACGCATGTGCACACGCGATATCGGCCGGCGTATCGCCGATGATCCACGCGTCACCCGCCGTGAAGCGGGTCCCGGTCGTCGCGTAGGCGCGGTCGAGCGCGATCGGTGGCAACGCGTTGCGATCGGTGGCGTCCGATCCGAAGGCGCCGAACGCGAAGCGTCCGTTCAGCCCGCACGCCGCCAGCTTCGTTCGAGCCCCATCCGCGATGTTGCCCGTGACCAGACCCAGGGTGGAACCGACGCGCTCGAGCGCGTCGACGAGCTCGGGGACGCCCGGTGGCGTCCGGACCTGGTCGGCCCGCGCCTCGAGCTCCCCGGGGAGATGCCGAAGATACTCGGTCCACAACGCGCCCAACCCGGTCTCGATCTCCGGCTCGGAGAGTCCGGCTTCTCCGAGGAGGGCGTTCGCGATCTGGGGGTCCGTCATGCCGTCGAACGGCAGCTCGTCGATCGGCCCCGCGGTGCCGTACACGTCGATGAGGGCGCGCTTGATCGCGGCCTTCCCCGCCCCGGCCGATGACAGGAGCGTGCCGTCGATATCGAACAGAGCGAGCATGTCTCGTCGTCAGGCCAGCCAGTCGGCGAGGAGCGAGGGCTCGATGTTGCCGCCGGACAGGATCGCGACGGTCTCTCCCTCTTCGACCGGTGAGACGGCGCCGCCGAGCAACGCGGCCACGGTCGCGGCGCCCGACGGCTCCACGACCAATCGGAGCTCGAACAGCCAGCGCACCGCATCCCGGATCCACTCGTCCTCGACCACCACCACCTCATCCACGAGATCCCGGCAGTGCGCGAACGTGAGGTCCCCCGGGCGCACGGGCTTCAGCCCATCCGCTACCGTCGACACCGTCTCGAGCGTGACGGGCGCATGCGCCTCGAGCGACCGAAGCATCGACGCGGCGCCGATCGGCTCGACGCCGACGACGCGCGCGTCGGGCGCCACGCCGCGCACGGCCGCCGCCACGCCGGAAAGCTGACCACCACCACCGATCGGAGCGAGCACGAGCCCGGGATTCCGGGTTCCGAGCTGCTCGACGATCTCGAGACCGACGGTGCCCTGACCCGCGATGATGTCGGGATCGTCGAACGGCGGCACCATCGTGCCCCCCTCCGTCTCCTGGATGGCTTCCGCCCGGGCTTTGCGCTCGCTGGACGTCGTGCCCTCCAGCTCGACGCGCGCACCGAGCGCTTCGGTGGCGCGGCGCTTGACCCGCGGGGCGTCGACCGGCATGACGATCGTGGCCGAGATACCGAGCTCACGGGCCGCGAACGCCACGGCCTGCGCGTGGTTCCCGGACGAGTACGTGAGAAGACCCGCCGCGCGCTCCGCCTCGCTCAGCCGACTCACGAAGTTGTACGCGCCGCGCGCCTTGAACGCGGAGACCCGCTGGAGGTTCTCGCACTTGAGCCAGATCGCGTCGGGCGAATCGGTGGCCGGTCGCCCACCCGATCGGGGAACCGGCGCCCGAACGAGCGGGGTCGTGCGGACGACGTCGCCGATCCGTCGGGCGGCCGCTCGTACGTCGTCGAGCGTGACCAGGGTCGCGATGCCCAGGGTCACTCGGCCCCGTCGGAGGGCATGGCTCCGTTCTCGGACGGCTCGGGGGTTTCCGCCATGGGCTCGGTCGGCTCGGCGTTCTCATCGATGACCCGCGCCACATCGACGAGCACGTCCCCTTCGTCGAGCGCGATCAACCGGACACCCTGCGTGTTTCGACCGATCACGCGGATCTCCCTCGCCGGCTGACGGTTGATCACGCCGTTGCGCGTCACGAGCATGAGCTCATCGTCGTCGGTCACCTCGCGTACGTGTACGACCTTGCCGGTCTTGTTCGTGGTCTTGAGGTTGATCAGACCTTTCCCGCCGCGCTTCTGGGTCCGATAGTCCTCGACGTGGCTGCGCTTGCCCATGCCGAGCTCGGTAGCGGTCAGCAACGTGCCTTCGCGTCGTACGACCACCATTCCGATCACCGCATCGTCGGGCGCGAGGTTGATCCCACGCACCCCTTGGGTCGCGCGCCCCATCGATCGTGCGTCATCCTCGGAGAACCGGATGGACATGCCGCTCCGGGTCGCCAGGATCACGTCGTTCGTGCCGTCGGTGACCTTCACGTCGATCAATCGATCGTCCTCGCGGATGTTGATCGCGTTGATCCCGACGGACCGGACGTTTCCGTACTCGGCGAGGCTGGTCTTCTTCACCGAGCCCTGTTGCGTCGCGAACATGAGCCACTGATCGTCGCTGAACTCCCGCACGCGCACGATCGACGCGATCTCCTCATCCTTGTCGATCTTCAGCAGGTTCACGATCGGCTTGCCGCGCGCCGTCCGACCGGCCGGCGGGATCTGGTAGACCTTGAGCCAATAGACCTGACCGCTCCGGGTGAAGATCATCAGATAGTCGTGCGTCGAGGCGAGGAAGAGGTGCTCGACCCAATCCTCCTCCTTCGTCCCCATCCCGGCGATCCCGCGGCCACCTCGTCGCTGCGCGCGATACACGTGAGGCTCGATCCGCTTGATGTACCCGGAGTGGGAGACCGTGATCACCATGTTCTCCTCGGCGATCAGGTCCTCTTCCGTGAAGTCCGCGTCGACCTCGACGATCTCCGTGCGTCGCTCGTCGCCGTACTTGTCCGCGACGGCCGTGAGCTCATCGCCGACGATCTCCATGCGGCGCTCTCTCGACGCGAGGATGGCCTCGAGCTCTTTCCGCCGCGCCTTCACCTCGGCCAGCTCCTCCTCGAGCTTCTCGATCTCGAGACCCGTGAGACGAGCCAGCCGCATGTTGAGGATCGCCTCGGCCTGGCGCGCGCTGAGCTCGAACGCGGCCTGGAGCTCGGCGCTCGCCGTCTCGGTATCGGCCGCGCCGCGGATGATCCGGATGACCTCGTCGATGTTGTCGACGGCGATCTTGAGGCCCTCGAGGACGTGCTCGCGGTCCTTGGCGGCCTCGAGCTCGAACGTCGCCCTGCGCTCGACCACGTCGTGCCGATGCTCGAGAAAGTGCTCGAGCATGGTCTTCAGGCCCATCACGCGTGGTACGCCATCCACCAGCGCCAGCATGATGACACCGAACGTGGACTGCATCTGCGTGCCCTTGTACAGCTGGTTGAGCACGATCTGAGCGATCGCGTCGCGCTTGAGCTCGATGACGATCCGGATGCCGTCGCGATCCGACTCGTCCCGTAGATCCGAGATGTCCGTGATCTTCTTGTCCCGGACCATCTGAGCGATCTGCTCGATGAGGCGAGTCTTGTGGACCATGAACGGGATCTCGGTGACGATGATCGACTCGCGACCGTTCTTCTTCTCTTCGATGTGCGCGCGCGCGCGCATCACGATGCGACCCCGTCCCTCGCGGTACGCGGCTCGTATTCCCGCCTTCCCGTTGATGAAGCCACCCGTCGGGAAGTCCGGGCCCCGGACCTCGGTCATCAACTCCTCGACCGTCGCCTCGGGGTTGTCGATCAGCATGCGGCACCCCGCGACGACCTCCGACAGGTTGTGGGGGGGGATGTTCGTCGCCATACCGACGGCGATCCCCGACGATCCGTTGACGAGGAGGTTGGGGAGCGTGGACGGCAGGACGGTGGGCTCCCGGAGCCGGTCATCGAAGTTCGGGACGAAGTCGACCGTCTCTTTGTCGATGTCCGCCAGCATCTCGCCCGCCACCGCGGCCAGACGCGCCTCGGTGTACCGATAGGCCGCCGCGGAGTCGCCGTCGATCGAGCCGAAGTTGCCCTGACCGTCGACGAGCGGGTACCGCAGCGAGAAGTCCTGAGCCATGCGGACGAGCGAATCGTACACCGCGCCATCGCCGTGCGGGTGGTACTTCCCCAACACGTCGCCGACGACCGTCGCGCTCTTCTTGTAGGGCCGCGTCGGGCTCAGCCCCGCCTCCTGCATGGCGTACAGGATGCGCCGGTGTACGGGTTTGAGCCCGTCCCGAACGTCCGGCAGGGCGCGTTGGACGATGACGCTCATCGAGTAGTCGATGAACGAGTCGCGCATCTCGTCCTCGAGAAGTCGCGGCTCGATGCGATCTGCGTTGGCGGTGGTCTCCATGGACTCCCGTTCTCAGGCGCGTGGTGCCCCGTGGGGGCGTCGCTGTAGCGTGGTTCGCTGGGGCGCTCTGGGTCGGTCCCGGCTGCGTCTGGCGGGACTGTACAATCTACCGTTTTTCGGGCCGTTCCGCGACTCGGGTCGCCCCCCCGTCACCCTCGCGAAAAGCCCCATCTGACGCGGCTTTTCAGGCCACCGCGCGATAGTCCTCCAGCTCGACGAGACCGAGCTGCGCGAGGGCGTCTCGAATCTGGCTCCGGGCGCCCGGGGACCCGACGGCGGCGAGCACGTACGGGCGACGCGGGGAAGCGGACGGGGCCGTCGACCGGAGCCGCTCATCGGTGGGCGGGATGACCGGCGCGCCGTGCACGACTTGTCCGATCTTGCGGGGATCCAGGTCCACGAACGCGTCGATCGGACGCCCCCCACCCTCGTACCAGGCGCGGACGAAGGCTTTACCGACCCGACCCGCACCCCACACGACCAGCGGTCGCTCCATGGGGACGAACCCGCGCCGCAGGAAGGCGACCTTCAGCTTGCGGAACGCGTCCGCGCTGTACCGATCGGACCGCTCGGACAATCGATCCGGACCCCGGCGCCACTCCAGGAGCACCTTCGGTATGTTGGCGAGAGCATGTCCCGCCTCTGCGAGCCGCAGCATGAGATCATAGTCCTCGGGCCCGTCAACCGACCGATAACCGCCGACGTCCTCGAGGACCCGTCGTCGTATCATGAGCGTCGGGTGCGCGATCGGGCATTCGACGAAGAGATCACGCAGGAGCGCTCCGGGCTCGTGCAGCGCGTTGAGCCAACGCTCGTAGCGGTGATATCCGGACCCCGCCTCGGGTCGCGGCACGTAGCTCACCCCGGTGCCACACGCGCTGACGTCGGCACGCGATCGCAGAAACTCGACTTGCGCCCGGAGCCGGTCCGGTGCGGCCCGATCATCGGCGTCCATCCGCGCGAGCAGTGGCGCACGCGCTTCGCGACAGAGCCGCTGGAGCGCCGGGACGATCCCGACGCCGTGGGGCCGAAAGAGCCGTACGCGCGGATCGCGCTCGCTCCATGCGGCCAGCACGTCACCGGTTCGGTCCGTGGAGTGATCGTCCAGGACGACCACTTCGTAACGGGCTTCGGTCTGCGCCTCGAGGCTGGCGATGCATTCGGGCAGATGGTGCGCCGCGTCGCGGCAGGGCATCACGACCGAAACGACGGGGAGCCGAGGGCTCGTCACCTCGCTCCGGCGACGGCGGTGTCGCTCGAATCGAGCGCGCGCGCGTGGCGGTTCAAATAGACGCCGGTGCGGGAGCCTTCGATCTCCGCGACCTCGCGCGGCGTGCCTTCCGCGATGATCCGTCCGCCATCGGCGGCCGCGCCCGGACCGATGTCGACGATCCAGTCGGCGTCCCGGATGACATCCAGATCGTGCTCGATCACGATCACGGTGTGCCCGTCGCCCACCAACTCGCGGAGCACGGTCGTGAGCGTCTGCACCTCGCCCACGCCGAGCCCTACGGTCGGCTCATCGAGGATATAGACCCGCTTTCCTTTTTTGCCCCGGCGCGCCAGCTCCCGAGCCACCTTCAGACGCTGCGCCTCGCCCCCGGACAGCGTCGTGGCGGGCTGTCCGAGACGTAGATACCCGAGCCCGACCCGTTGCAGGTGCCACAGCCGCTCGCCGAGTCGATCCTGCCGGATGAAGAAACGGATCGCTTCGTCGACGGTCATGTCCAGCACATCGCGGATCGATCGCCCTCGGTACTCGACCTCGAGCACCTCGGGGCGGTACCGGGATCCGCCGCAGCTCTCGCAGGGCACCGATACGTCGGCGAGGAACACCATCTCGACCGTCTCCTCTCCGGCACCCTTGCAGCGCTCGCACCGACCACCCGGACGGTTGAAGGAGAACGTCCCTGGATCGAACCCGCGCTCCTGCGCGGCGGGCAGACTCGCGAACGCGGTCCGGAGCTCGCTGAACGCGCCGATGTAGGTCGCCGGGTTCGAGCGCGGGGTCCGGCCGATCGGCGCCTGGTCGACCAGCACCACGTCCGCCAGCCCGTCCGTGCCCTCGAGGGCGGCGTACGACCCTTCGGGCTCGCCGAGGTGCCGCTTCGCGCTCGACTCGTCCCGGAGCGCCCGCTCGAGCGCGTGATACAAGACGCCCCGGATCAGCGTCGACTTCCCGGAGCCGGATACACCGGTGACCGCGGTGAGGGAGCCGAGCGGGATGCGGAGGTCGACGCCGTCGACGTTGTGGAGCCTCGCGCCGCGAAGCACGAGATCCCCACGCACGAGCGCGGCGTCGGTCGTCGCGGGTCGCCAGCTGGGCCGACGATCGGTCGACCGACCCGTCACACGTCGTGCCAGCGCCTGGCCGGTGCTCGTCTCCGACGCCAGGAGACGATCCCAGCCGCCCTCGAACACGACCTCGCCGCCGGCCTCCCCGGCGAGCGGTCCGAGCTCGATGATGCGATCCGCGCGCTCGAGCACGGCCGGCTCGTGCTCGACGACGAGCACGGTGTTCCCCCGCCCGGCCAGACGCTCGAGGACGCCCGTGAACGCGTCGATATCGTACGCATGGAGCCCGATCGTCGGCTCATCGAGCACGTAGAGCGTGTCGACGAGTCGGCTCCCGAGACAGCTCGCCAACCGGATGCGCTGCATCTCGCCGCCGGAGAGCGTGCGCGCCTGGCGGTCCAGCGTGAGGTAGCCGAGGCCGACGTCTTCGAGGAACCGAAGACGATCGTCCAGCTCGTCGAGGATGGTCGCGGCGATCTTCCGCGCGAAGGGCGCGAGGTCCAGGTCGCCGCGCAGCCACCCGGCGATCTCCGACACGGGTAGCGCTGCGACGTCGGCGATGTGGCGCCCGCCGACGCGTACCGTCAGCGCATCGCCGACGAGACGGGCTCCGGAACATTCGCCACACACGCGCGGCAGCTGATACTGTCGCAGGAAGACCCGAATATAGGCCTTGTAGCGTTTCTTCTCCTTCGATTCGAGAAAGGGCACGACGCCGCGGAATCGCTCCCCCTCGTACGTGCCGCCCTCGAGCAAGACGTCGCGGGCTCGCTTCGGGAGGGCTCGCCATGGCGCGTCGCCGTCGAGACCGGTAGCCCGGGCGAACTCCGCCAGCCGCGCGCGCTCCCGCTTGTATCGCGGCTTTGCCCACGGGTCGAGCGCGCCCTCCGTGAGCGACCGATCGTGATCCGGAACGATCAGCTCCGGCGCGTACTCCAGGACCGCCCCGAACCCGGTGCACACGTCGCAGGCCCCCGCCGGGCTGTTGAAGCTGAAGAGCGCGGGCGTCGGAGACGTGAAGGACCGGCCGCACGACTTGCATTCGACCCGCTCCTGGAACGACAGCCGTCGCGGCGCGCCGTTCTCGCGGTCGTACGCGAGCACGAGCGCGCTGCCTCGGCCCTCGGCGAACGCGATCCCCAACGACTCCGCCAGACGCTCGCGATCCTCGACGGAGACGGTGAGACGATCGACGGCGACCAGGAGCTCGTCCGAGGTGGTGAGCGCGGGGAGCGGAGCGTCCTCGTCCTCCGGATCCAGATCCCCGAGGTAGTGCTCTTCTCCGTCGGCGAACGCCCGCAGGTATCCCCGGGACTGGAGGTTCGCGACGGCCATCGCGTCGGTGAGCTTGTCGCTCAGACGAGCCGGGAACGCGACGACGATGCGCGTCCCCGGCTCGGCGCCGAGCACGGCGTCGGTCGCGGACGCGACGGTATCCGGCACGACCGGGCGATCACAGTCCGGACACACCGTCGTCCCGACCCGTGACCACAGCAATCGCATGTAGTCGTAGACTTCCGTGATCGTCCCCACCGTCGACCGACTGGACTGGATCTGATTGCGTTGGTCGATCGATACGGAGGGACTGACGCCTTCTACGGCGTCGACGGCGGGCTTCGGCATCCGCTCCAGGAACTGCTTGGCGTACGTCGAGAGCGACTCGATGTACCGGCGTTGGCCCTCGGCGTAGATCGTGTCGAACGCGAGGCTCGACTTGCCGGCGCCGGATGGTCCGGTGAGCACGGTCAGGAGACCGCGCTCGATCTCCACGTCGATCCCCTTGAGGTTGTGCTGGCGGGCGCCTCGAACCCGGATGCGATCACTCATCGGAGCATGATGACCGTGGGGCGGAGTCGGCGCCAACCCGAGGGCGTTCCGGCACCCTACCCTCGATTTGAAGCCGCCCTGTCAGGCCCTATCTTGGAGCTGAATGAACGCACCGGATGGTCCCCTCCAAGAGGAAGAAGCGCTCGGCAAGGCGTACGACGCCCGCCTGATGAAGCGCCTGCTCGCGTACCTTCGGCCGTACAGGGCGAAGGTGGTCCTCGCCGTGCTCATGCTGATCGCCGCCTCCGGTCTGGCGCTCGTCGGTCCGTGGCTCACCAAGGAAGCCATCGACGTCGCCATCCCCGCAGGCGACTTCGAGACCCTCGGCACGTTGTCGATCATCTTCCTCGTCGCGCTGCTCCTCTCGGGGTTCCTGGAATACGCGCGCACCATCCTG
>JAKSCH010000037.1 GCA_022360695.1 Gemmatimonadota bacterium | reverse complement strand
GAGGTTCGAGAGCGTGTCCTTGGCGGCCAGCGACAACGCGAGCCCCATGACGCCCGCACCCGCCAGGAGCGGAGCGATGTTCAGCCCCAACCGATCGAGCGCGAGCATCACGCCGAGCGCGACGATCAGGAAGCGGATGACCGTGTTCAGCAGCGGGAGGGCGGTGTCGTCGAGCGTGGTCTGCGTACGCTGGACGATCTGCGTCTCGAGCACGGACAGCACGTCGCCGACGAACCGGCTGAGCGGGACGAAGAGAAGCGCGATCCAGATCGCGAGCGCCCACTGGGCCACCGTGGGGAGACCCCACACGGTGAGGAGCCGCCATGCCGCCCAGGCCAACGTGGAGAGCAGAAACGCCTTTCGGAGGAGCCGGACGGCGTAGTCGTCCAGCTTCGTGACCGTCCGCGTGACCCAGCGTTTCTCGATCCGCCACAGGATGGGGCGACCGATCAGGTAGGCCAGACCCGCCAGGATCAAGACGCCGAAGCTCGGACCCCAGCGTGGCGCCGCGTATTCCACGAAGGCGCGCCACCAACCCTGGATGTCGATCGCGCCGAGATCGAACCCCAGTATCTCCATGTCTCCTCGCTTGCTCGCTGTTGGCCCGCCCTGGCTGTTGGCCCGCCCTGGCTGTTGGCCCGCCCCGGCTGTTGGCCCGCCCCGATAGTACCCCGATCCGACCCGGTTCGGTAACTTGGGGGGGTCGGACGGGTACCGTGGAAAGGAGCGAATGATGTCGAGGTTCAGTGCACGCATGTCGGCGCTGGCGTTCGTCGCGATCCTGGCTTCGGGCTGCGCGACGGGCGAGGCCGCGCAGGACCGGGTGCCGGCCGATGACGTCCTGGCGGCGTTGGGGGGCGAGGCTCCGACCGTGAAGGTCTACAAGACCCCGACCTGCGGCTGCTGCGCCGTTTGGGTCGAGCACATGCAGGAGGCGGGGTTCGAGGTGGAGGTCGAGGACACGAACGACATCGCCGCGGTCAAAGCCGAAGCGGGACTGCCGCCGCAGCTACAGTCGTGTCACACGAGCTTCATCGGCGACTACGCGTTCGAAGGCCACATCCCGGCGCAGACCATCGCGAGGTTCCTGGCCGAGAAGCCCGATGTGAAGGGGCTCGCGGTCCCCGGCATGCCGGTCGGATCGCCGGGCATGGAGATGGGCGATCGCGTCGACCCGTACGACGTGCTGGCGTGGAGCGAGGGCGGTCAGACGTCGGTGTACGAGAGCTTCCGGTAGTCCGATCGGGTCGAGGGGCTCGTCCCCTCGACCGTCGATTCCGCGACCGTCCTACCCCCTACCCGCGACGGTAGTGTCCGCGGCGGCCGCGCCGACGGACTCCGCCTCATCGGCCGCGGCCTCGTCTTCGGGGTCCGCGCCCCCATCATCGGCCGACGCGGTCTCGTTCCCGTTCCCCCCGATCGCGGCATCGTCCGTCATCTCGTCCGCGCTCGGGGCCCCGCCTCCGGCCGCCGTATCGTCGCCCTCGGCGCCCCCTTTGACCACGCCCTCGAAGTCGGGGTCTTCCACGAACGGCTCGTAGTCCGGGACGGCGATGGTGACCACATCGCCTGGATCCACGAGCATGCCGATCTCGTCCACGCGCCGCGAGAAGCTCGCGATCAGCGCCCCCGGCTCGGCCGCGATGGTGAGAAGCAGCCTGCCCTCGGACTCGCGCTCCTCGAGCACCGGCCCGCTCAGGATCTCCATCGGACCGCCACCGAACCCGGAGGGGAGATACGGGGCGAGGTAGATCGGAGCCGCGATCGCGCCGCCCACGCCGACGCCGAGCCCGATCAGGAACCACAACCAGCGACGCCCGCCCCTTCCCTTCTTCAAGTCCTTCTCGAGGTCCTCCATCGAGAAGAGCTCGTCGTCGTTCGTTCCCATGTCGTCCATTCGATCCCCCGCGTCGTCGGTGACCCGATCGATCTACGAGCCTCGGGCCGCGAGCGTGCCGAAGCTGGACAGACCCGCGGAAGCCCGCAAGGATCCGGTATCCTCCCTCAACGGAGTCGAAATGTTCGGATCAAACAGGATCGCGGCGCACGTCTCGCGGGCGTCGGCGGTTCACGTGGCGATCGCCGTCGCGTGTTCCGCGCTGTCGCCCTCGGCGCACGCGCAGACCGACGACGAGCGCGAGATCATCGATACGCTCACCGCCATGTGGGCCGCGATCGAGGCCGGCGACATCGAGGCCTACGCCGAGTTCGTCCACCCCGATTTCACGCAGTTCGGCGAGAACGACGTCTATCTCGCCCAGGGCAAGGACCTCGAGGTACGTGGGTATCGTGATTATCTCTCGCGCGCGAGGGACGTCCACACCGACATGCACCAACCCGAGGTCACGATCCGCGGCGATGTGGCGTGGATCGTCTATTACTGGACGGATTCGGGGTGGATCGGCGAGGAACGCTTCACGAGTCGCGGCAAGTCGACGCGGATCTTCGTGAAGGAAGGGGGGCGGTGGCTCTGCATCCACGGTCACTACACCGCGGTGCCGTAGCGCCGCGGTCGACCTCCTGAAAAGCGAGATCGGCCTCCCGAAAAGCGAGAAGGGGTGTGGTCTCGACGACCGCACCCTTTCCCAGCGACAACCCGCCCGAAGGCGGGGAGGCAGGCGGCCGGCGACGCGAAGTCGCCGACGCTCGATCTCGGGTCTCTTCGCTCAGGAACCGCCGCTCGTCGTGGTGTTGAGCGTGCCCGACGCGTTCGAATACGCGCCGTTGATCCCCGTCGCGAGTACGGTCATACCGGCCGTGATGGCCAGCGCGATCAGCACGACGAGCAGAACGTACTCCGTCGCATCTTGACCGGATTCGTTGTCCCAAAGCTCCCGGAAGAACCTACGCATCTCCAACCTCCTCGTTCGGCCCAAGGACATCGACATCCCGTCGGACCCCATGTGGACTGGCCTGGCTTCGGCGACGCGAGGTACATGAACGATGCATACCGGTCGTTTCGGACCGCCGATCGATCTCACAACAGACTGTCGCCAAAGAACTTGTGGAGTTTTCCACCAGGGCTGTCGCCCGGGTCGCGAGGGGGGCCGCCTGTGGCGTTGTTGGATCGGCACAACGACACCTCTCGAGACGAGCGCCTTACGGTCCGGGCTCTCTCCCGCTCCGCCGTCGGAGGTCGCTCTCGACGCGCGCGGGGCGTCGGGAGCCGAGCGAGCGGCGCAACCAGCGCTCCACGTCCTCCATGACGTCCGAATCGTAGCGACCTCGGCGGTACTCACGCCACAGCCGGTCCGTCCGACCGCACCCGTACTCCGGGACGGTCCCCGCCAGGAACAGCTCGGGCTCGCCGTGACAGCGCCACCCCGCGCGGAGACCGGTCTCGGGCTCGACGTCCACCATCTCGATCCCGTCGGGGAACCGGAAGTCCCGATCCCCGTCCTCACCCAGAGCGCTCTTCAGGAAGCTCGTGAAGATCGGAAGCGCCGCCTGCGACCCCGAGAACCCGATGGGCGTCCCGTCATCGAACCCCACCCACACGCCCACCGCGAGCTCGGGGGTATAGCCGACGAACCACGCGTCGCGCGAGCCGTTGGTCGTCCCGGACTTCGCCGCGACGGGCCCTTCGTACCCGAGATCGCGGACGGCCCGCCCGGTACCCCGCTCCACCACGCCGCGGAGCGCCGACGTGAGCAGATAGGCCTCGGCGGGCGTAGCGGCGTGTCGGCTTCGGGGCGTCGCGTCGTGGAGCGACTCTCCCGCCGGGTCGAGCACCGCTCGAACGGCGTGCGGCTCCACCCGCTCCCCTTCCGCGGCGAGCGCGGCGTACGCCGATGTCAGCTCGAGCAGCGACACCTCCGAAGCCCCGAGCGCGAGGCTGGGCACGGCCGTCAGCCGGCTCTCGATCCCGAGATCGCGCGCCGTCTCCACGATGCGCTCGGGCCCGATCGCCATCCCCAGCCGCGCGAACGGGACGTTTCGCGACGCCTCCAGCGCCTCGCGGAGCGGGATGGGGCCCAGGAACTCGCGATCCGCGTTGGCGGGCCGCCAGGCGCCTTGCGGCGTCTCCACCGAGAGCGGCTCGTCGGCGATCAACGATGCGAGCGTGAACTCGTTCTGCTGTACGGGTTGGAGCGCCGCGAGCGCGACGATCGGCTTGAACGCGCTCCCCGGCTGCCGGCGCGCATCGACCGCTCGATTGAACTGGGAGGCGCCGTACGATCGCCCGCCCACCATCGCGACGATCTCTCCGCTCCACGGGTCGATCGCCACGAGGGCGGCCTGGAGCGTACGCTCGTCGCTGACCAACGCGGGTCGGCGGCGCTCGAGATTCGCGAGTCCGTCGCGAATCACCGACGCCGCGGCCCGCTGCATCTCGGGCTCGAGCGCGGTCACCACGGTGAGACCGGCGCCATCGAGCCGCTCGAACCCGGGGCCCGTCGCCAGCTCGCGACGTACGAGATCCATGTACCAGCGGGCGCCCCGAGGTCGCGTCCGACGCGGCTGGATCGACGTGCTCGACTCGGTCTCGCTCGCGAGGCGATCGGCATCGATGTAGCCCTGCTCGTGGAGCTGACGCAGCACCAGATCGCGCCGCGCCTCGGCCCGCTCGGGCTGCCGGTGCGGGGAGTAGACACTCGGCCCGCGGATGATCCCGACCAACATCGCGGACTGTCCGAGGGTCAGACGCGACGCGTCGCATCCGAAGAAGAACTGCGCGGCGCGGCCCACGCCGTGGATCGCGTCCCCACCGTTCTGACCCAGGTAGATGTGGTTCAGGTAGGCCTCGAGGAGGCGATCCTTCGAGAAGCGTCGCTCGAGCGCGACCGCGATCGCCGCTTCCCGCAGCTTGCGGAACACGGTGCGCTCGTTCGAGAGGAAGAGCGTGCGGGCGAGCTGCTGCGTGAGGGTGCTTCCGCCCTGCGCGAGGCGGCGCTGCCGCAGGTTGGCGAGCGCCGCTCCCACCATGCGACGCGGATCGAACGCGCCGTGCTCGTAGAAGGATCGATCTTCGACGGTGAGAAGCGCCTCGATCAGGTGCCCGGGCAGCTGATCGAGCGACACGTTCACCCGGTCACGACCATCGGGCCCGACCACGGTGCCGATCTGCTCTGGATCCAGCAGGATCCCGGGAAGATCGCGCTCTCCCGCGGCGATCGCGCGGACACGACCCCGGCGATCCAGTCGAACCCGGACGGGTCCGCCCGCGTCGAAATAGGACCCGAGACGGATCGGTCGTCGCCCGATGCGCCAGTCGCGGCCCGAGAGCCGAAACTCCCCGATCTCCGGCGTACCCCGGCGGACCGAGCGATACCCGACGTCCGTGAGGTGCTTCGACACGTCGGCCCGCGAAGGTCGGTCGCCCAGCCGAAGGATGAGCGGTCGCGCTACGATCCGCGTGGGCGCGGCGCGCTCGACGCTTTCGAACGCCGCGGCCACCCGCGCTTCGAAGACGACGAACGCGAGACCGCTGGAGACGACGGCCAGCGCGAGGAAGGCCAGTCGACGGCGGGTGAACAGCTTGCGCCGGGACGTACGCTTACGTTTCACAGCATCTAGGACGCCCCCAGTCGGAAAATGGTTTCCCGCGAAACCACGCTCGGGCGTACGTTGCGTGGAGCGACCCGCACCCCGGGAGATGAGGCGAAATGACCGCCGAGGAACACCTGATACGGCTGCGCACCCCCGACGACGACTTCGCTTCGATCGTCGGTCCGCCCGCCACCGACGACTCGGTGATCCCGTAGCGCGGGTAGGGGGCGCTCGATGCCGCTCTTCGTAGAGCTCCTGGCGGGCTTCGCGCTCCTCATCGCCGGCGCCGAGGCTTCCGTCCGGGGCTCGATCCGGCTCGCGCGCCGGCTCGGCGTGAGCTCGCTGCTCGTGGGGCTCACCGTCGTCGCGCTGGGCACATCGCTCCCGGAGCTGTTCGTGAGCGCGATCGCGGCCTATGGCGGCGAGCCCGGCGTCGCCCTCGGCAACGTCGTCGGATCGAACGTCTTCAATCTCTCCGTGATCCTCGGGATCGGCGCGCTCATGCGCCCGATCAAGATCGAGATGGATCTGCTCCGGCTCGAGATCCCGTTCGTGCTCGTGACGACCTTGTTGTTCATCTCGATGGCGTGGGACGGGCTCATCGGTAGAACCGACGGCCCGGTGCTCCTGGTGTTGTTCGCGGGATACATCGGCTATCTCCACCGTGCGGCCCGTCTGGCGCGACGGGAGCGGCAATCGGAGCCCGCGACCGAAGATCCGGCGGGAGCGACCGAATCGAGCTCGATCACCGTTTCGGTGGTCCTCGTCGTCGTCGGACTCACCCTGCTCGGGCTGGGGGGGCGTTGGCTCGTCGAGTCCGCGACCGAGCTCGGGGTCGTCCTCGGGATCTCGGAGCGCGTGGTCGGGTTGACGATCGTCGCGCTCGCCACCTCGCTCCCCGAGCTCGCGGCGTCGCTCGTCGCGGCGCGCCGAAACGAGGCGGACCTGGCCGTCGGGAACCTGCTCGGGTCCAACATCTTCAACACGCTCGGCATCCTCGGCGTCTCCGCCGTCATCCACCCGCTCGGCCCGACGGGTCCGTTTCTCCGGGCCGATGCGATCGTGCTGGTGCTCACATCGGTCCTCCTGCTCCCGATGGCGCGGTCGGGCTGGCGGCTGAACCGGATCGAGGGGGCGATCCTGCTCTCGGTGTACGGCGTCTACATGACGCTCGTCCTGGCCGGCGCCGTCCCCTGACCCGCCGGTCCGGCCGGCGCCGTTCCTCGACCCGCCAGTCTGGCCGGCGCCGTTTCTCGACCGCCGATCTGGCCGGCGACCGTCCCTCGATCCGCCGGGCGGCCCGGGCGTTCGGCGGTCTCCCCGCTCCGGATCGGGCGTACCGATTGCATGGCTACCCAGGCCTTGGATCGGGCGGACGGCCTGCTGTTACAGACCGGTCCCTGTGTGGTGTTGAGAGGCGGATGATGGGCGGCGGAAGGGAGAGTCTTTGTAGGAGCGGCACTTAGGAACCGGGAGGTCCGATGCGCGCGAAATCACGCAACGCCGTTTGCTCCCTCGCTCTCTCTCTCTTGCTCGCTCTTCCGAGTGTGGCGCTCGGGCAGCAAAGCGCCGCGGGAGAGCTCCTGAGAGAGATCAACGACGCGCTGGCGTCGAACCCGTCCGTGTACGGGACGTACCAGCTGCGACTCGGCCCCAACGGGCTGCTGGTCGCGGACATCGCCGATGAGAACGGCGTCGTCTCCCGGTGGGAGATGTACGCCGAGGACGTCGTTTCGGTGACGCACACGCGTTCCGGTCAGGCGTACCTCAACTGCGACGGCGACCTGGGCCGGTGCGCCCGCCAGACCTGCGATGGCGCGTTCACCAACTTCGAAGGCTGTGTTCGGACGCGGAGCGGCGCCAGCCGTCCCCGCTACTCGGATGCGCTCGAGCTTCAGTACGGCTACGACACGCGCGTCCTCAAGGTTCTGGACGCGGCGTTCGACGAGCTCCTCTCGCTGAACCTGGGCAGCTAGACGCTCGAGGCGAGACACGGCGATGCGAAAACGGGGCGGCGATCGAACGATCACCGCCCCGTTTTTCTTTGTCGACCGAGCCTGGGCTCGCGGCTACGGATCTCTCCGGCGGTCGGCGGGCCACGCGGGCCCCATGTCGCCGGATGCCTCCCCCATGCCCATGAACGTGAACTTCTGGATCCGGGTGCCCTCGTAGGTCTCGGTCGTGTAGATGTTGCCCTCCGAGTCGACCGCGATCGAGTGTACGGCGAACCACAGACCGGGCTGTCGGCCGCCGTCGCCGAAGCTGTACACGACCTCCATCGTGGCGCGGCGGATGACGTAGACCTTCATGTTCTGGCCGTCCGCCAGGTACATCCAGGTCTGGTCCGGGTCCGGCGAGAAGTCGAGATCCCAGGTGGAGCCCTGCGCGAGCGTGTGCGGCGCGATGATGTGCTCCGAGACGAACGTCCCGTCCCTCTGAAAGACCGAGATGCGGTTCGAGGGGCGATCGCAGACGTAGACGAGACCGTCGTTCGCTAGCTCGGCGCAGTGCACGGGGGTCCGGAACT
>JAKSCH010000204.1 GCA_022360695.1 Gemmatimonadota bacterium | reverse complement strand
TGACGCCGATCACGATCGTCGCGATGACGGAGCCGACGTACGACTCGAAGATGTCGGCGCCCATCCCGGCCACATCGCCGACGTTGTCGCCGACGTTGTCCGCGATGGTCGCCGGGTTACGCGGGTCGTCCTCCGGGATCCCGGCCTCGACTTTCCCGACGAGGTCGGCGCCCACGTCCGCCGCCTTCGTGTAGATCCCCCCTCCGACGCGGGCGAACAGCGCGATCGATGATGCGCCCATCGCGAACCCGGAGATGATCTCGCCGAACGGTCGCAGCCCGACCCCTTGGGGGTCGTAGATCATGATCACGACCCCGATGCCGAGCAGGCCGAGCGCCGCGACGGCGGTGCCCATGACCGCGCCGCCCGAGAACGCCACGCGGAGCGCCATCGCTTGCCCCGAGGCGCGCGCCGCCTCCGACGTCCGCACGTTCGCGGCCGTGGCCGCCTTCATCCCGAAGAACCCCGCCAGAATCGAGCAGAGCGCCCCGAGCGCGTAGGCGATCGCCGTGCGGTCCCCTACCAGGAAGAAGAGCAGCGCGGCCACGACGACGACGAACGGCACGAGGATCGTGTATTCGCGTCGCAGGAAAGCCATGGCGCCTGTATGGATCTGGTCCGCCAGATCGGCCATCTGCTCGGTGCCGACGGGCTGTCTCTTCACGTACGTGAAGAGACCCAGCGAGAACACGAGGCCCACGACGCCGAGCCAAAGCGCGAAATCGATGTATTCGACCACTTGATCCGGTCTCCTTCTATGCGTTCACGTCCAACGACATGCGGATGCTATCTCGAGTTGAAACGACTCATGGTCGTCTCGATGTCGTGATCCAACCAATGCTCGACGGCTTCGGCCGCGCGCCCGAACGCGCCGAGAATCGCCTCCTCCTCGTGACTCGACGTCTCCGCCAGCACCCATGCGGCCATGTCGATGCGATCGTCCGTCCGCCGGCCGACCCCGATACGAAGTCGGGCGTACTCCTCGGTGCCCAACGCGGCCGCGATCGACGACAGCCCGTTGTGCCCCCCGGCCGACCCGCGACCCCGCATTCGGAAGCGACCCGGCCCCAGGGCGACGTCGTCGACGACCACCAGGAGGTCGCGCAGCGGATCGACGTCCCGCGTCTCGCGTAGCTCGACCAGCGCGTCGCCGCTCCGGTTCATGAAGGTCAGCGGCTTGTGTATCTCGACGTCTCGGGTCGTCGAGGCGGTCCATGCCGTCGAACCGACCGCCACGAAACCGGAGCACTCCCACCGCCGCGCCAACCGATCCGCCAACCACCAACCGACGTTGTGCCGGGTGTCTCGGTACCGGTGGCCCGGGTTTCCCAACGCGAGGATCAGCCGCACCCGGTCCCGACCTCTCGGCGGTGGGCCGGGCGGCTCTCCCTACTCGCCCCCCTCGTCCGCCGCGTCCGACTCGGTCTCTCCATCCGCGGCCGCTTCGTCCGCGGCGGCCTCGACGCCCTCCTCGCCTTCCTCGAGCTCCTCGTCCACCTCGGGCTCTTCCTCGACCGAGGGAGGGACCACCGTGCAGATCGTGAGCTCGGCATCGTCCATGATGACGACATCGCCGGCGTCGATCTCGCCGATGTGGATCGAGTCGCCGATGTCGAGCTCCGTCACGTCCACCTTGAAGGCGCCGGGGATCTCGGTAGGAAGGCACTCGACCTCGAGCTCGTAGCGGATCTGCTGGAGGATCCCGCCCAAATCCACACCCTTCGAATCCCCTTCGAGGTGGACCGGTATCTGAACCTTGATCTTCTCATCGGCACGGATGTGGAAGAAGTCCACGTGCAGCAGATCGGATCGGTACGGATGCCGTTGGATCTCGCGGATCAGGACCTGTCTCGGATCGTCTCCCTCGACCTGGAGATCGATGACGGTCGTCGCGGCCCGGATGCGGCTCAGGAGCCGCGTGAGCTCGTGCGTGTCGAGCGTCAGCGACTGGGTCTCATCGCCCCGACCGTAGACGACGGCGGGCAGCTGCCCGCTACGGCGTAGCTGTCGCGCGGAGCCTTTTCCGCTCACCGAGCGCGGGCGGGCCGTCAGTATGGGTTGTTCGTTTGCCATCGTGTCGTCTCGACTTCGTAGATCCGAAGAACGCGCGTGCGCGCGATGAGCGATCAGTTGAACAGCATGCTTACGGAGCTGTTCGTATGCGTGCTCTCGATCGCCTGCGCCAGCAGGCTCGCGACCGAGAGAATCTTGAGGTTGGGAAGCGCGTCGATCTTGTCCTGGCTCATGGGCACCGTGTCGGTGACCGTTATCTCCTTCACGTCCGCCGCCGCCAAGCGCTCGACGGCGGGGCCCGAGAAGAGCGGGTGGGTGGCCAGGATGTGTATGTCGAGCGCGCCCCGATCGCGGAGCACCCCGACCGTCGAGGCCATCGTCCCCGCCGTATCGATCATGTCGTCGGGGATGATGCAGTGCTTCCCTTCGACGTCGCCGACGATGTTGGAGACCTCCGCCTCGTTCGGCGCCGGGCGTCGCTTGTCGATGATCGCGAGATCGCCGCCCAGCCTCTTGGCGTACCCGCGCGCCATCTTCGCCGCGCTGACGTCGGTCGCCACCACGGCCAGGTTCTCCAGCTTCTTCGTCTCGTAGTGCCGCCGAAAGACGGGCGCGGCGTACAGGTGGTCCACCGGGATGTCGAAGAAGCCTTGCAGCTGGTGCTGATGGAAGTCGATCGACAACACGCGATCGGCGCCCGCCGCGGTGATCAAGTTGGCCATGAGCTTGGCCGCGATCGAAACGCGCGGCTGGTCTTTGCGATCGGCGCGCCCGTACCCGTAGTACGGCACGACGGCGGTCACGCGAGCGGCCGACGCCCGCTTGGCCGCGTCGATCAGGATCAGCAGCTCCAGCATGTTCTCGGCCGGCGGGTTCGTCGGCTGGATGAGAAAGACGTCGCGACCGCGCACGTTCTCGTTGATGCGCACGAAGATCTCGCCGTCCGCAAACCGCTTGATCGTGACGTCGCACAACTGCTCCCCGAGCACGTCGGCGATCCCCTTCGCGAGGCCGGGGTTCGCGGTACCCGAAAGAAGCATGATCGGACTCGTATTGAACGAGAAGTCCGCGGTGTCCACGTGTATCGTCTGGCTCGCTGGTCTGGTCCCGGCGGACTCGGAAGGCCGAGCGGGCGCTTCGATCGCCGATGCCGATGAAGAGAAGAAAACGTCTGGGTCCCGAACCCGTGCGTTCCGGGGGCTCACCCCGGCCGTAACAGCCGCCTAGACTACGGGCGACGCACCAGGTCTGTCAACGAGCCTGCGGGCGGCCCGCGCGCGACGGATCGCGATGTCCTTCGCGAAGGATCACGTCTCCTTGGCGGCGGGGACCGTGTAGACGACCTGGGTCGGGTACGCGAACTCGACGCCTTCCCTCTCGAACCTCTCGTGCAGACCGAGCTTGATGGCCTGCTGTTCCTCCATGTACGTCGCGTATTCCGGGACCGTCATGTAGAACACGGTCTCGAAGTCGATCGAGTACGCGCCGTAGCCGGTGAGGTGGCTTCGATCGAACCGGGTGTGCTCCTGCGCCTCGACGAGCTCCCGGATCCAATCGGGGATGGCCGCGAGTTGCTCGCGGGGCGTGTCATAGGTGACGCCGACGGTGAACGAGGCCCGGCGGTCCGACATTCGACCCAGGTTGCGGATCCGCGAGTTGAGGAGATCCGCGTTCCCCAGGACCAGCTCCTCGCCGCCGAGGCTCTTGAGCCGCGTCGTCTTGAGCCCGATGCTCTCCACGGTCCCCTTGAACTCGTCCACCACCAGGAAATCGCCCAGCACGAAGGGGCGGTCGAGGATGATGGCGAGCGACGCGAACAAGTCGCCGAGGATGTTCTGGGCCGCGAGGGCGACGGCGATGCCGCCGATCCCCAGACCCGTCAGGAGCGCGGTCACTTCGACGCCGACGTTGTCGAGGATCAGCAGAAAGACGACCGTCCAGATGATGAGCCGCCCGAGGAACGACAGCGCGCTCACGGTCGTGATCGCCTCCGCGTTCTCCCCGGCCATGCGCTCTACGAAACGCTGGACCCAGAACGAGATGGCGGCGCTCGCCCACAGACCGCTCTGGATCACGATCGCGATGGCGGCGGCGCGTCGGAGCACCAACGCGACCTGCGGGGGAAGCGTCAACGACAGCGTCGCGGCGAAGGTCGCGATGACCAGGATCAACCAGAACTTCGTGCGACCCAGGACGTGGGCGACGAGATCGGCGAGGTCCGTCTCTGTCGTGCGCGCGAGTCGCGCCAGACCGCGGATCACGTAACGCTGGATGATCCACAGCACGAGCGCCGCGACCGTGAGAATCGCGGCGGCGACGACCCATTCGTCCAGCGTATTGCCGTACAGAACTCGATCCAAGATCCGACTCCGTGCCTGGAAACGCCTGCTCGCTGCCCGACCGATACGGAGCTTACTCGGTCGGACGGGGTCGCGCACACGATCGGAGCGGACCCCGCATCGATCGAATCGGAAAGGTCGTGATGCACCGCCGACGCGCACTTCGCCCGCTCACTCTCGCTTCGCTGGCGGGGGTCCTGATCGGGTGCACGGAGCGTAGCGATGGGTCCCCGTCGACCGAGGGAGGGGGTCGCGGTCGGACCCGATGGCGCGCTGTGCGTGACGGACGACCAAGCCGGCCGGATCCGGCGTATCGTGTTCGCGGGAGAGTAGGCGAGGCCGGGGTCGCACGAGTAGGGCGCACGATCCCTGGCAGAATACCCCGAGCCCTTTTTCCCTCCTCGAACGCAACTCTTCGCTCGGCAACCACTTGCCGGGAGCGTCCCCTTTTTGCCGGCTCCCTGGGCCCTCTAGGACGCGCCGCCGTTCGGGGAGGAAGGGGTGTAGCGGCGCGGTGACGAATCGGGGGAACTCCCAGACGCATGAGCCTGGTCCAACTCGTATTGGTGCTCGCGCTCGCGGCCATCCTGCTACCGCTGGGCATCCGTGGTCTCGTATGGCGGCAGGTTCGGGAACGTCGTCTCCACCGTCCGCGAATCCGGCTCGTACCGATCGATGCGCTCCCGAACGAGCTCGATCCGGTCTTCGAGGCCGCGGAGCGGACACTCCTACCGCTGGGGTTCGAAACCCTCGGAGCTCGCTGGGTCGGCTCGATCGACCGTTACGAGGACGCACGCCCGGAGCGCGCCTATCGGCACGCCGAGAGCCGTACCCTCGCCTTCGCGGGTCCGCCGCTCCCGGGGATGGGGGAGCGACCGTATCGAGTCACGTTCGTTTCGCGTCTCCGCGACGGTCGCGTGGTGGTCACTTTCGATGGTCTCACGCACCTCACGCCCGGCGTTCCGCCCGACTGGGAATGCCACGACCACGACGTCAACGACCTCGGAAAACAGTGGGCGCTGCACCTGCATTCGCTGGAGCCGCACGGAGAGCCGACCCGGACGACCGACGTCGCGCTCGAGACGTGGAACGAGGAGGAGACACGATCCTTCCGACGCGCGCTCGAGGCGTGGGAGCGCGCGAGACTCATCCGACGCGTTCGGGTACGACAGTCGAACCCCCCGGGTGAAACGCCCGTGGAGCCCACTTGGAGGTTTCGGTGGCGCCCCGCATGGGATCTCGGCGGTCGTTTTCTGAGCGGCCAGCGCCGCGTGCTCGCGGCCGAGGCCGAGCACGCGAAGAGCCGGGCGCACCAGCAGCTTTGGCGGGACAACATCGGACCGGTCACGGACGCGCTCGAGCCGGAGCTGGATGACGCGCGCGCCGTGTCGATGGCGTGGGGCTACGAATACGATCAACGAGCCGAGCGCGCCCGGCTCGCCGAGCGCTCGACCCGTTCGAAGTGGTGGCTCGGGCTGCTCGGCGCCGTCGCGTGTCTCGGGCTGTTCGGGTGGTGGCTCGGTTGGCAGCTCGCATGGATCCTCGTCGCCGTCCTGCTGATCCACGAGTTGGGTCACCTCGCCGCGATGGAAGCGTTCGGCTATCGGGATCGACGCATCCTCTTCATCCCGTTCTTCGGCGCGGCGACGCTCGGCGAGAAGGAGGACGCGTCGCCGGAGCAACGCACGCTGGTCTACATGTTGGGACCCGCGCCGGGAATCCTGCTGGGACTCGCCGCCCTGTACGGTTTTCTCGACGGTGGGAGTCTCTGGTGGCTGGCGGGTGCGACCGCCGCGCTCCTGGTGAACTACTTGAATCTACTGCCGATCTCCCCGCTCGACGGCGGGCGGATCGTCGAGACGCTCCTGCTCGGTCGCTTCCCCCGGGCGCAAGTCGCGTTTATCGGATTGGGCGCCCTCGTGTTCGCCGCCGGCGCGTGGGTCCTGAAGGATCCGATCCTCGCCGGGATCGCGCTCGCGCTCGTGATCTCGCTTCGCACCGCGTGGATCGCCGCCGGAGCGCTCGTACGCGCTCGTCGGACCGTCGAGTCCGACGCGCCGGACGCCGAGAAGATCCGCTCGGTGTTCGACCTCCTCCAACGAGCGCCGTATCGGGGGACGCCGGCCGCGCAGCGCGTGCGCCTGGCGGGCATCGTCATCCCGCGACTAGGACACGAGCCGGCGAGCCTCCGCACGGCGGTGGCCGGGGGGCTCGTCTATCTGACGATGTTGATCGGCGTACCGCTGGCCGTGACCGGCTCGGTCTACGCGTTCGCGCCGACCGTGTGGGAATCGGTGGTCGGGTCGGCGACGGTCGCCGTGCAGCCGGGACCCATCGAACCGTCGCTGGAGCCCGTCGTCGACCACCCGATCCCTTCGGTCCCGATCAAGTCGAAAGACGACGCGAACGACGCCGGGCCCACGGCGCCGAAGACGAGCGAGTCGGGCGAGGCGAAGGGTCAGATCAGCAGTCGGAGCATCTCCGAGGCGTCGCTCGTCGGGCGCTGACACGCGAAGTCGGCGCACACGTAGACGGTCGCGGTTCCGTCGACGACATCGTGTCCCGCGGTGAACGGGGCCAGCCGATCGAGCCGGGCCGCGTTGGCGTCTTCGCCCACGCGCCGCAGCAGAATCGAGTCGCGGGGTCTGAATCCGCGGTTGAGCGCTTCCAGGAACGGTCGCGCGCCGTCGTCTCGGCCGTTCGCGACGACGACGATCTCGTGCGCCGGGCCGAGCGTCAGGTCGAGCGCGACGAGCGACATGGTATGCGCGGAGGGGTTCTTCGAAACGGGCCCCGCCAAGGCCTCGCCGAGCCGGGTCGCACGCTCGATCCACTCGGGCGACGCGGTGAGTCGACCGAGACGCGTGAGCACCAGCCAGGCGGCGGCGTTCGCGGATGGCGTCGCGCCGTCGTAGACCTCTTTCTGGCGTACGGGGACATCGAGCTGGTCGGCGTCCGCGTTGAACACGCCCGCCGCCCCTTCGTCCCAGAACCGCTCGATCAGGTTCTCCGCCATCTCGATCGCACCCTCGAGCCACACGGGATCGAAGGTCGCCGTGTAGAGATCGAGGAGCCCCCACGCCATGTACGCGTAGTCGGCCGCGCCAGCGGCGATGGCCGCCTCACCGTCCCGGAAGCGGTGGAGGAGACGGCCGTCCGACCCGCGTAGCGTCGTGAGAATGAACCGCGTGGCCCGCTCTGCCACCGCGACGTATTCCGGTTCGTCGAACGCCCGACCGGCCTGAGCCAGCGCCGCGATGATCAACCCGTTCCAATCCGTGAGCACCTTGTCGTCGAGGAGCGGACGCTCGCGGTTCGAGCGGGCGCGGAACAGGGTGATGCGGATGCGCTCGAGCCGCTCGGACAGCGACTCGGGCGATTCGTCCAGCGCCGCGGCGAGCTCTTCGATCGACTCGCGTCGGTGCAGGATGTTCTCGCCGGTGCGGACGCCGGTGGCTTCGTCCGCGAAGTTGCCGCGCGTCTCGATCTGGAAGACGCGTCTGGCCAGCGCCGCCTCCCCCTCGCCGAGCTCGGTCCCGATGCGTTCGTCGAGCTCCTCGCGCGTCCACACGTAGAAGGCTCCCTCTCGACCCTCCGAGTCGGCGTCTTCCGCCGAATAGAACGCACCGCCCGCGTCGCGCAGGTCGCGTAGCGCGTATTCGATGATCTCTTCGGCGACCCGTCGGTGCTCGTCGCGACCCGTGACCCGCCACAGCTCTACGTACGCCATGAGCAGCAGTGCCTGGTCGTAGAGCATCTTCTCGAAGTGCGGCACGAGCCAACGTGCGTCGGTCGCGTAGCGGTGGAACCCGTACCCCACGTGATCGAATACGCCACCGCGCCGCATGTGGACGAGGGTCTTCTCGACCATGTGGAGCGCGCGCTCGTCTCCGGAGCGGTGGTGCCAACGCAGGAGAAAGAGGAGCTGGTGAGGCGTCGGGAACTTCGGCGCGCGGCCGAATCCTCCCTGCGTCTCGTCGAAGCGGGCCGACAGCTCGTCGAACCCCCGCTCCAGCGTTCGCGCGTCCAACCTCGCGTCGGGATCGGACGCGAACCCACGCGTCTCGACCTCGCGCACGGCGGCCAGCGCCGCCGCGCCGGACTCGATCAGCTCCGATCGGCGATCACGCCACAGCCCACTCAGCCGGGGGAGGAGCTCCATCATGCCCGGACGCCCGCCCCCGCCGTGCTTCGGGAAGTACGTGCCCGCGAAGAACGGCTGCTTGTCCGGCGTCATGACGACCGTGAGCGGCCAGCCCCCGCTCCCGGTCATGAGCTGGCATACGGTCATGTAGACGCCATCCAGGTCGGGCCGTTCCTCGCGATCGAGCTTGATCGGCACGAACTGCTCGTTGAGCAGGGCAGCCACCTCGTCGTCTTCGAACGACTCGCGCTCCATGACGTGGCACCAGTGACACGTCGCGTAGCCGATCGACAGGAAGACGGGAAGATCGGCCGCGCTCGCCCGCTCGAACGCTTCCTCGCCCCAGGGATACCAGTCCACCGGATTGTAGGCGTGCTGGAGGAGATAGGGGCTCTTCTCGTGGATCAGCCGATTGGCGGACGCGTCGGCGGTGCGGTCGTCGTCGGACATGCGCTCGTGTGGTGAGTCGAACGTCCCTTGCGCACCGAGGGCGACGAGGCACCCGTGCGCCAAGGCGCGAGAGCGTAGGGTAGCGACCGACCATGGGGGCCGCCACGACCGCGTCGTCCCGGAGGGATCTCGCGGTTATCCGACGATCTGGGCGGCGCTCAACCGGCGGCTCTCGTTTCCGGTGCCCAAACGACCGTCCCGCCCCGAACCCCAGCAAAAGACGCTTCCGCTCGCGAGCCGGCCGCACGAATGGGCGTCCGCGGCGGTCACGCTCCGGAAACCGGATGCGCCCGCTACCGGCGTCGGGACGAGTCGCCCGAGCTCGTTCCCCGTCCCGAGGCGTCCATCCGCCCCGTCTCCCCAGCAGAACGCCCGGCCGTCCGTCGCGACCGCGCACGTATGCGCGTCGCCGGCGCTCACGTGGGTGTAGTCGACCTCACCCGAGACGACCGCGGGCTCGAGGCGATCGAGCGCCGCCCCGGTACCGAGTCGACCGTTCTGGCCCGCCCCCCAGCAATACACGTCGTCGTCGACCGTGACTCCGCAGCTGTGTCGAGCCCCGGCGCTGACGCGGGTGAAGACCAGCCCGCCGAGCACCGTGGTCGGCTCGAGCTGATCGAGCTCGTTTCCGGTGCCGAGTCGTCCGTCCTCGCCCTCCCCCCAGCACAGCGCGACGCCGGATGTGGTCACGCCGCACGAATGGGCCACGCCGGCGGAGATCTGTGCGTACACGTGTCCTCCGAGCGTCCGCGCGGGATTCGGTCGCGCGAGCTCGTTCCCGGTCCCGAGCCGTCCGTCGGCGCCGCGGCCCCAGCAGTAGCCCGCGCCGTCGGTGGCCACGCCGCAGGTGTGCTCGCCACCCGCCGAGACGGTCGAGAAGCGGAGCGCTTCGGAGACCAACGCCGGGCTGAGCCACGTTTGGATCGTGCCGTTGCCGAGCCGACCGTCCGCCCCTCGCCCCCAGCAGAACGCTCGGCCGTCCGAAGCCACGCCGCAGCTGTGCGCCGCCCCGGCGTCGATCGACACGGTGGCGACCGTAGCGAGGAGCCTCGTGGGGGTCACACGGTCCGACGCGGATCCGTCGCCGAGCTGCCCGGCGTCGCCGTCGCCCCAACAGAACGTTCCGCGGTCGTTGACTCCACAGCTGTGCCCCCCACCTGTGGAGAGCGCGCTATAGGTGGCCGCCGCGCCGCCGGGGCCCGGCTGCAGCGGCTCGATCCGATCCGCATCGCACCCGCCCAGCGACAGCGCTACGACGCCTGCAACAAGTACACACAACCTGTTACAAGTTTTTCGGCGCGTGACCCGGGGGCGGTGGGTGGTCCGCATGTTCCCTCCTCGCTCCGCTCCGGCCAGGGGCCGCCGGACGACTCGTCGGAGTCGTCCAGGGACTCGAGCCGGGCGAGGAGGGGCAAGAGATATGCCCTCGGAGGTTGGCCCCCCAGGATTCGAACCTGGATTACCGGCTCCAAAGGCCGGGGTCTTGCCATTAGACGAGGGGCCATCGCGTAGTCGCGGCGTCTGCTCGGACAACCGGGCGAAGATGAGCCGCGGTTCGGGGCGTCGTCAACGTGGACGACGGAGCTCATACCGGGAGATGGACGGCGGTCACGCCCCAGTCCGAAGCGACGAGATCTCGCGTCGCGGTCTCGGCCGCGTCCCGAGCACGGTCATCGGGGAACACCGCGAACAGCGTCGAGCCGGATCCGGTCATCCCGGAACAGCCGGGCTCGAGCTCCCGAAGCCCGGACAACGCCTCCGCCAGCTCCGGGAACCGGGCGAGCACCGGTCCTTCGAGATCGTTACGAGCCAACCGTTCCAGCGAGTCCCAGCCGGCCAGCCGTGACGCGCCCGGGAGGACCGTCGCGCCGCCGGGGTCCGGCGCGCCCGACGACCGCCGCTCCTCGAGGAGCCACCCGTAGGCGCTCGGCGTCGAGACCGCGATCGAGGGCGAGACGAGCAAGGCGGGACGAGCGCGCGGCGGACGAAGCGGGATCAGGCGTCGGCCTCGTTCCCAGCCGAGGGCCATCGGCACATCGAGAACGGCGAACGGCACGTCGCTTCCGAGCCGGCCCGACAGCGCGATCAAGTCACGATCCGACATCGGCGACCAGCCGGTCAACAAGCGGAGGGTCGCCCCCGCGTCCGCGCTGCCTCCACCCAATCCGCTCGCGCTCGGGATCCGCTTCGTCAGCCGGATGTGGACCCCGGGTCGGTTCTCGGCCCGGGGGAACGCGGTCTCGAGAAACGCGACCGCCGCTCGACAACACAGGTTCGTCTCGTCGGCCGGCACGCCGCTCGACGTGGGG
This sequence comes from Gemmatimonadota bacterium, assembly GCA_022360695.1. Classification (GTDB taxonomy): domain Bacteria; phylum Gemmatimonadota; class Gemmatimonadetes; order Palauibacterales; family Palauibacteraceae; genus Palauibacter. The sequence goes on along the minus strand of JAKSCH010000204.1, from coordinate 1,245 downwards.
CCATCGACCTCGATCGAGACGCCCGTTCGCGTCCGCTCGATCTCGACCTCGTCGTGGAGAGACGTCCGCAGCAGCAGCGTCTCGACGCCGTGGAACCCCGTGTCGTCGGGAGCGAACACGCGGTGTCGGAGATTGATCTTGGCGTGCGCGTTCATCCTCACGGCACGTCGTCCGGAGCGGCGCGTTCGCGGCCCGGGGCGTCGGCGGAGACCGGATCGTCCGCCCCCTCGCGGTCGTGATCGACATCGGCTTGCGTCAGCTCCGCGCTCTTACCCAGCTCGCCACGGCTGAACCCGAGCCTGCGCATATACCAGATGCCGATCAGCGTGATCGGCATGAACGTCGAGATATGGTAGCTCGCGGCGAAGCTGATGATCAGCGAGGGCTCGGTCGAGTAGAGCTCGAGCGCGAGCCGCGCGCCGAACTCGAACGGCCCGAAGAACCCGGGCGTCGAGGGGAGCGCCACGGCGGCCCCCACGATCGTCTGGAGAAGCAGGGCGCCGGGGATCCCGGGCTCGACGATGTCGAACGCCAGGAAGCCGAGATAGAACGAGAAGCCGTTGAAGCCCCAGACGACGACGGACCACGCCAGCGCGCGAGCGAACACGTGCCCGTGTCGAAGCGCCCCGAGCCCTCCGACGAAGGCCTCGAGGATCCCCGTCACTCTGTCGGCCAGCCGATCGGGTCCGAGCTTGTGTAGCCAATGCTCCGCAAAGCGGAGAGGACGCTTCGGGAACCGCACCAGCACGCCCAGCGTGACGAGCCCGACCGATACGAGCACGGCCAGCACGTGGAAGATCTGTCGGACCGCGTCGGACACCGCGACGTCGCCGGCCCCCAGCAAAATCGCGGGGATCAACAACGCCAGGAGGACGAGCGCGTCCAACAGTCGTTCGACGACGAGCGATGCCAACGCGGCGCTGACACCGATCGGCTCGATCCTCGACAGCGCGTACGCGCGCGCGAACTCGCCGACGCGTCCACCGATCACGTTGTTCACCATGAAGCCGATACTGACGGCCGCGTACCGAGATGAGAACGGCGGTTCCTCCCCGGTCGGTAGCAGCAGCGCTCGCCAGCGGATCGCTCGGAAGTGGAACGTGAGCGTCGCGACCGTGGTCGCGGCCGGCAGGTACCAGAGGTTCGCCGCGCGGAGATGCTCCAGGAGCTCCGCGACCGAGACATCCCGTAGCGCGTAGAAGAGGAGCGCGATCGAGACGATGATCCCGATCGCGACCGTGATGC
>JAKSCH010000324.1 GCA_022360695.1 Gemmatimonadota bacterium | reverse complement strand
CGAGCTGGTGCCGAGGATCACGCGCGCGCAGTCCATGGACGCCCTCTCCTCGCAGAGCAACCTGGCTGGCTACAAGGCGGTGATCCTGGGCGCGGAATCGCTCGGACGGATCTTCCCGTTGCTCATGACCGCGGCCGGGACGTTGTCGCCGGCGCGCGTGCTCGTGCTCGGGGCGGGCGTCGCGGGGTTGCAAGCGATCGCGACCGCGAAGCGGCTGGGCGCGGACACCTGGGGGTACGACATCCGGTCCGCGGTGAAGGAGCAGGTCGAGAGCCTCGGCGGGAAGTTCGTCGACCTCGACGAAGGGGCCCCCGAGGATGCCGAGACCGCGGGCGGGTACGCCAAGGAGCTCGACGAGGCCGAACAGGCGCGGAAGCGTGAGCTGCTGGCGCAGCACATCGCGAAGGCCGACGTCGTGATCACGACCGCGCTCGTCCCGGGTAAACCGGCGCCGACCCTGATCACCGAGGACATGGTCGAAGCGATGAAGCCCGGCTCGGTCATCGTCGACCTGGCGGGAGAAGCGGGCGGCAACTGTACACTCAGCGAGCCGGGTCAGCGCGTCGTCAAGCACGACGTGATCGTGCACGCGCCGTTGAACGTGCCGTCTTCGCTGCCCTACCACGCGAGCCAGCTGCTCGCGCGCAATCTCACGGCGCTCGTCAAACCGATGATCGGCGAGGATGGCGTGACGGTCGACCTGGAGGACGACGTGATCGGCCCGTGCTGCGTCACCCACGCCGGCGAGGTTCGATTCAGCGGATGATGTCGAGGGGCCGTTTCCCAACGCGCGCGCCGCTCCGTCGGCGGGCACACTCCTCTCCACACGCGAGGCTCAGCGGATGACGGGAACGCTGTTGATCGGTCTGTACGTGTTCGTGCTCGCCATGTTCGTCGGGTTCGAGCTGATCACCAAGGTGCCACCCACGCTCCACACGCCGCTCATGTCGGGGTCCAACGCGATCTCGGGGATCTCGATCGTCGGCGCGCTGCTCGTGGTCGGCAGCTCGGGTGACTCGCCGCTCATGCGGTGGATCGGGCTCGCGGCGCTGATCCTCGCGACGATCAACGTCGTCGGCGGATTCCTGGTCACGGACCGGATGCTCCAGATGTTCAAGAGCAAGGACGCGAGCCCCTCATGACGCTCGCATCCTTGATCCCGATCGCGTACCTGCTGTCCGCGGTCCTCTTCATCCTCGGGATCAAACGGCTCAGCCACCCCGACACGGCGGCCGGGGGCAACCGACTCGCCGCGATCGGGATGCTGTTGGCGGTCGTCGCTACGCTGCTCGACCAACAGATCCTCGGATTCACGTGGATCATCATCGGGCTCGTCGTAGGTGGGCTGATCGGGCT
>JAKSCH010000242.1 GCA_022360695.1 Gemmatimonadota bacterium | reverse complement strand
CCGCGGACCGCCCTCCGGGCGGACGAACCGCCCGTGGCGTTGACATCGTTCATCGATCGGCTCCGGGAGGAGCGGCGACCGGTGGTCGCCGTTTCGTTCGGTAGCCCGTACTTCTCGGCGCAACTGGCCGACGCGCCCGGCCTCGTGCTCGCCTGGGGCGGAGACGACGCGTCGCAGCGCGGCGCCGCGGACGCGCTCATCGGACGCACACGGATCTCGGGTCGTCTCCCGATCGCGCTACCTCCGCTCTACCCGAAAGGGCACGGTCTCGATCGGGCACCCGCCGTCGGCGCGGTGGCTTCCGGATCCGCCGACATCGAGATCGATCCGCGCGAGGCGGGGATGGATCCCGTCGCGCTCGCCCGGGTCGACCGGCTCCTGCGAGCCGGAACCCGCGACGTCGCGCCGGGGATGGCGATCGCGATGGGCCGGGCCGGTCGACTCGTGCGGCTTCGCGCGTACGGCCGTCTCGATTGGGATCCCGAGTCCCCCGCCGCGACCCCGTCCACGCTGTTCGATCTCGCTTCGCTGACGAAGGTCGTCGGCACCACCACGGCGATCATGAAGCTCGTCGACGAGGGCAGGCTCCGTCTCGACAGCCGGATCGGCGAGTTCCTCCCGGAATGGGACCGCGGCTGGATGCGCGTCGTGACGGTCCGCGATCTCCTGCTCCACCGCGGCGGGCTGCCCCCTTTCCGACCGTTCTGGCGGACGCTCCGAGGTCGGGAAGAATACCGTCGTGCGATCGGAGAGCTCGAAGCCGACTACCGGCCCGGCTCGCAGACCGTGTATTCGGACATCGGGTTGATGACGTTGGCGTTCACGATCGAGACGATCACCGGTCGCCCGCTCGACGATCACCTCGAGCGGACGGTGTTCGGTCCGTTGGGGATGAGCGACACCGGGTTCAACCCGTCGGCGTCCGTGGCGGATCGGATCGCGCCGACCGAGATGGATACGGTGTTCCGGGGCGAGCACGTCGCGGGCGTGGTGCACGACGAGAACGCGTTCGCGCTCGGAGGCGTGGCGGGTCACGCGGGGCTCTTCTCCACCGCCCGCGACCTGGCACGGTTCGCCGATTGGATCCTCGCCGCGGCCCGCGAGGGACGGGGACTCGTCGGACCCGACGCGCGGCGGGCGGACGAGCTCCCCTCGCCGTCGATCGTCGCCGCGTTCTCGGATCGCGCGGGTCCCGAGTCGAGCCGCGCGCTCGGGTGGGACACGCCATCCGGACGGTCATCGGCCGGTCGGTTCTTCGGCGCGGGCGCCTTCGGCCACACCGGGTTCACCGGCACGAGCATCTGGATCGATCCGGAGCTGGACCTGTTCGTCGTGCTTCTCACGAACCGCGTCAACCCGACCCGCGACAACCTCGGCCACATCCCGTTCCGGCGGGCCGTCCACGACGCGGTCGCGACCGCCATCGTCGACCGACCCGTCCCGCCCCGGGAGCCCGGTCCCTGACCTCTCTCGACGTCGCCGTGCTCGTCATCTACCTCTCGGCGACGACGGCCTGGGGCGCTTGGCTGGGGCGCGGCGCCCGAAGCGGCGAAGACTATTTTCTGGGCGGGCGCGAGCTCCCGTGGACGGCGGTTCTGTTGTCGGTGGTCGCGACGGAGACGAGCACGCTCACGTTCCTCTCGATCCCGGGCGTCGCCTACGGCGGGACCCTCGGGTTTCTGCAAATCGCGCTCGGGTACGTCGTGGGTCGCACGGTCGTGGCCGCGTGGCTGCTGCCCGCGTATCGGGCCGGTCGGCTCCAGACCGCGTACGAGCTGCTCGAGGGGCGGTTCGGCATCGAGAGTCGAAGATTCGCCTCGGCGATCTTCATGGTCACGCGGCTCCTGTCCGATTCGGTCCGCTTGTTCGCGACCGCGATCCCGCTCACGCTGATCACGGGTTGGTCGCTTCTGGCCTCCGTCTTCGCGATCGGGGCGCTGACCTTCATCTACACGTACCTGGGCGGCATCCGGGCGGTCGTGCTCGTCGATTCGGTGCAGATGACGCTCTACATGATCGGCGGCGTGGTCGCGATCGTCGTGCTCGATGGGCTCGTAGCGGGCGGTTGGCCGGAGATCCTCCGGGCGGCGGGCGCGGCCGGGAAGCTCGAGCTGATCGACACGTCGCTCGATTTCGGGCGACCCTACACGCTGTGGGCGGGTCTCCTCGGGGGTGCGTTCCTGAGCATGGGCTCGCACGGCGTCGACCAGCTGATCGTGCAGCGCTTGCTGACGTGCCGCGACCTGGCGGCCAGCCGACGCGCGCTCGTCGGGAGCGGTCTCGCGGTGCTCGGTCAGTTCGCGCTGTTCCTCATGGTGGGGCTGGGGCTGTGGGCCTATTACGAGGGTCGAGCGTTCCCGCGCTCCGATGAGATCTTCGCCACGTTCATCATCGAGACGCTCCCGGTCGGCGTACGCGGCGTGCTGATCGCGGGCGTCTTCGCGGCCGCCATGTCGACGCTCTCGAGCTCGATCAACGCGCTCGCCTCGGCGACCGCCTACGACTTCTGGCGGCCCGCGCGTCCGGCCGCGACCGAGCGCGACGTCCTCCGGGTAGGCCGGTTCTCGACGGTGATCTGGACGGCGCTTCTCGTCGCGGCCGCGGTCGGGTTCATCCCCCTCAGCCGGGAGAGCGCGACCGTCGAAGTGGCGTTGGGGATCGCTTCGATCGTGTACGGCGGTCTGCTCGGCGCGTTCGCGCTCGGTCGCTTCTCCACCACGGCGACGCAGCACGGGGTCAACGCCGCGCTCGCCATCGGGATCGCGTCGGTGACGGTGATCTGGGTCGTCGCTCGCCAGGCGATCGCCTGGCCCTGGTTCGTCCTCATCGGCACCGCGATCACTGTGGTCACCGGCCTGCTCGCGACCCGGGTGGCCCGCTGACGGCGTAGTTGCTTCGGGCGCCCGACCCCGTCTACTCTGCCGGGCTATGACGGATTCGAACGCCCTCATCGTGCGCGGTGCGCGCGAGCACAACCTCCGGAACGTCGATGTCGAGCTCCCGCGCGACAGCCTCGTCGTCGTTACGGGGCTGTCCGGCTCGGGTAAGTCGTCGCTCGCTTTCGACACGATCTACGCGGAAGGGCAACGCCGGTACGTCGAGTCGCTCTCGGCGTACGCCCGACAGTTCTTGGGCGTGATGGAGAAGCCCGACGTCGACGTGATCGAGGGACTGTCGCCGGCGATCGCGATCGAGCAACGGACGGCGGGCGGCAACCCCCGGTCCACCGTCGGCACCGTGACCGAGATCTACGACTATCTTCGGCTCCTCTGGGCGCGAGCCGGGACCCCGCACTGCCCGTCGTGCGGCCGACCGGTCCGCGCGCAATCGAGCTCGCAGATCGCCGTGCAGATCCTCGGTTGGCCCAAGAACGCGCGGATCGAGGTCCTCGCGCCGCTCGTCCGCGGTCGGAAGGGCGAGTTCCGCGATCTGTTCGAGGGAGCGCTCAGCCAGGGGTTCGTCCGCGCCCGCGTCGACGGCGAGCTCATCGAGCTCGCGGACCCTCCCAAGCTCGACCGTCGCCGCAACCACGACGTCTCGATCGTCGTCGACCGGCTCACCGTGCGGGATTCGGATCGCGAGCGGCTCGCCGACTCGGTCGGGACGGCGCTCCGCATGGCCGACGGGATCGTCGAAGTCGATCTCCACGGGGCGAGGGGCGCCTCGGGCGAGAAGCGAAGCGGGGCCGACGGCCCCGAGGCGCACCTGTTCAGCGAACGCTACTCGTGTCCGAGCTGCGGGCTCAGCGTCCCCGAGCTCGAGCCGCGCCAGTTCTCCTTCAACTCGCCGTACGGCGCCTGCCAGGAGTGCGACGGCTTGGGCGTGCAGCGCGAGCCGAACGAGCAGCTGATCATCGGCGGCGACCGGATCTCGATCCTGGAAGGGGTGCTGCTCCCCATGGGTGCGCCGAGCGGGCGGGCCAAGCGACACAGCCTCCCGCGTCTGGCCAAGAAGATGGATTTCGATCTCAACACCCCGTGGGGCGAGCTGAACGAGGCGCAGCGCGAGGCCATCCTCTACGGCGACACCGATGTCGGCTGGGAAGGCGCGATCGCCTACATGCTTCGTCGCTACCACGACACGTCGAGCGAGAGCGTGCGCTTGTCGCTCGAAGAGTACATGACGCTCTCGACCTGCCGGAGCTGCGAGGGGACGCGGCTCCGGCCGGAGAGTCGGGCCGTGACGGTGGAAGATCTCCCGCTCCCGGAGATCGTCGAGCGGGCGGTGGGCGAGCTCCGTCCGTTTCTCGGCGACTGGTTGAAGACGGCGCGAAAGGCCGGGGGTGCGACGGCGGAGATCCGCGTGCCCATCCTGAAGGAAGTCGTCGAGCGCCTCGAGTTCCTCGATCGCGTGGGTCTCGGCTATCTCACGTTGTCGCGCTCCGCGGAGACTCTCTCGGGTGGGGAAGCGCAGCGCATCCGTCTGGCGACGCAGATCGGGAGTCGCCTGGTGGGTGTGCTCTACGTGCTCGACGAGCCGAGCATCGGTCTCCACCCGCGGGACAACGAGCGGTTGCTCGAGACGCTGCAGGCGCTCCGAGACCTCGGGAACACCGTCCTCGTCGTCGAGCACGACGAGCAGACGATTCGGCGCGCGGACCACATCGTCGACATGGGGCCCCTCGCCGGCCGACACGGCGGAGAAGTGCTCGTCTCGGGCGATCTCGAGGCGCTGCTGGCAAACGAGCGCTCGCTCACGTCCGCCTACCTGCGGGGGGAGCGCGAGATCCCGGTCCCCGTCTCCCGCCGCGAGCCGGACGAGGGCGAGCTCGTCGTCCGCGGGGCGAGCGAGCACAACCTGCGCCGGATCGATGTCGCGTTTCCCCTCGGGTCCTTCATCTGCGTGACGGGCGTGTCGGGATCCGGAAAGTCCACGTTGGTCGAGTCGATCCTCTACCGCCGGCTGGCGCGCGAGATCTATCGCAGCAAGCTCGTACCCGGCGCGCACGACGAGCTCGAGGGCATCGAGCTCATCGACAAGGTGATCGACGTCGACCAAAGCCCGATCGGGCGCACCCCGCGCTCGAACCCGGCGACGTACACCGGCGTTTTCACGCCGATCCGCGAGCTGTTCGCCCGGCTACCGGAGTCGAACATCCGGGGATACGCCCCCGGGCGGTTCAGCTTCAACGTCAAAGGGGGGCGTTGCGAGGCATGCCGCGGCGACGGGCTCGTGAAGATCGAAATGCATTTCCTCCCCGACGTTTACGTCCCCTGCGACGTGTGCCGTGGTCGCAGATACAATCGCGAAACGCTCGAAGTTCTGTACAAAGGCAAGAGTATCGCGGATGTGCTGGAGATGAGCGTAGATGAGGCGCTCGAGTTCTTCGACGCCGTACCCGCCCTAAAACGGCGTCTTCAGACGTTGTCCGATGTCGGGCTCGGCTACGTGACGCTCGGGCAGCCCGCGACCACGCTCTCCGGAGGAGAGGCGCAACGCGTAAAACTCGCGTCAGAGCTGGCCAAAACGAGTACGGGACGCACCGTCTATATCCTCGACGAGCCCACGACGGGGCTGCACTTCGAGGACGTGCGGCTGCTGCTCCGCGTCCTTCACCGGCTCGCCGATCGGGGAAACACGATCATCGTGATCGAGCACCACATGGATGTCGTGAAGACGGCCGACTGGATCATCGACATGGGCCCGGAAGGCGGGCAACTAGGCGGCACAGTAGTTGCCCAAGGTCCGCCGGAAGCGATTGCCTCCGCACGTGGCAGTCACACGGGGAAACACCTCATCGAGGTGCTCGAGGGGGAGCGCGAGACGGTGGCCGTGTGACAATGGAAGTCGGGGTCGGAAAAACTTGTCGTATCGACCTTGACGGCTCCGAAAAGGGGTGCGATACTCGGGGCTCGGGGAGGGGTGGGGTTGGGCCTGCCTCAAGCAGCTTACCGAGCTTTCGGCCCGACAGGGCGGCGACTCTGTCGTCAGAGAAGGTCGACTCGACAATCCGGAGGATTGACGAGAAACCGAGGCCCTTGCCGGACACGGCGAGAGGGGCTAATCGAAAAGAGAGAACGAAGTTACCTAGGGTTCTGGCGCTCTTGACCCTTTTCAAGGGCTCCGGTATGTTCAGCCCGTTTTGCGGCTGGGGTGTGGTGCATCGTGTGTAAGGTCGTAGGGCGACCGAGAGGTCGGCAGCGAGTCAGTCACCACCCGAAGGACTTCATCCCTGAGGAGGAGTGAATGAGGAAGGTTACGAAGCGGCTCTTGATGATTTGCGTCGTGGCGCTGGTCGCCGGCGCGTGTCAAGACAACGTCATCATCGAACCGCCGCCGCCACCGCCGCCGCCACCGCCGCCGCCGGCAGGACCGGACGCGACCGTG
>JAKSCH010000276.1 GCA_022360695.1 Gemmatimonadota bacterium | reverse complement strand
GAAGGGGTGTCCGAGGAGCCTCTCGAACGCGTAGACCGAGCGGTTCTCGACGTGGACGGATGGGAGTTCGGTGCGTCGGCGGGACTGGAGGTCTGGATCGGGCCGAGCTTCGGGTTCGAGCTCGCGGGACAGGCTTCCTCGATCTCTTTCGACGAGGCGCATGCCGAGCTGTCGAATACCACGGGTCCTCCGGGTGGACAGGTCCTCGGCGGAGAAAACGTCGAAGCCATGATCAGCGATGGTACCGGACTCTACGTCGCCCTCCGAGCGGGTGTGATCATCGCCTTCTGACTGCCAACTCGGACGCTTGTTCCGCCGTCCGGCAGGTTCTTCCGCAGCGCAGGTCCGCATGGGTGTTGATCCGTACTGCTCGGCCTCCCAGGAACCCGCGGGAATCCAGTCTCTTCCCGACTTCCGCGACACACACCCTTTAGGGCATGTCCGTTGCCTTCCCCCTCTCTCGCCGGCGATACACGCCGGTTCGGGAGGAGGGGGAACGGATGGAAACACCGGGTCTCGATAGCGCACTCGCCGCGCTTCGGTACTGGCGGACGAAGCACGAGGTCGTTTCGCACAACCTCGCCAACGTCTCCAGTCCCGGATTCAAGGGTCACCTGATCTTCGCCGAGCTGCGGCCCGGCGAGCAGCCCGCGGCGCGCCAAGCGCTCGACCGCGAGCAGGGGACCTTGAGCGAGACCGGCGGGCCGCTCGACCTGGTCATCGAAGGCCCCGGGTTCTTCGTGGTCGACACCCCCGCAGGCGAGCGACTCACCCGTCGCGGCAGCTTCGAGCTCGATGAGAACGGGATCCTCGTCGACCCGGGCGGTCACCCCGTCATGGGCGATGGTGGCGTCATCGCGATCCCGCCCGAGGGCGAGATCGTGATCAACGACGCGGGCGAGATCACCGTCGACGACGAGCTGGTCGATCGCCTACGGGTCGAGCAACCCGAAGCCGACGACCCAGAGGTGACGTCCGAAGGCGCTTCGCTGCTTCGGGTTTCCGCGTCTCTCCAACCCGTCGGGCCCGAGAGCCGCGGGATCAAGCAGGGCTTTCTCGAGGAGAGCAACGTCGATGCGGTCGGCGGGCTCACCGATCTCATCTCGATTCAAAGACACTTCGCGGCGGCGCAGCGCGCCGTCGAGACGCTGGACCGCGTCGCGGGCACGATCGCGAACGATCTCGCGCGCACGAACGGATAGGGAGAGGGACACATGGCGGACCCATCGCTACGGACGGCCGCGTCGGGGATGATCGCGCAGCAGACGCGCGTCGATGTCATCGCGAACAACCTGGCCAACGTCAACACGACGGCGTTCAAACGGAGCCGCGCGCACTTCGAGGACCTGCTCTACCAGACGATCCAGGGCACGCAGCTCGTCGGCGAGCTCGACGAAGGCAGCTTGCCGGCCATCCAGGTGGGGCGGGGCGTTCGACTCGCCGCCACGCCGCGCGTCGACACGCAGGGCTCGTTCGAGCCGACGGGTCGCGCGCTCGACGTGGCGATCGATGGCGACGGCTACTTCCAGGTCGAGCTGCCGGACGGGAAGAACGCGTTCACGCGTGACGGGAGCTTCCAGCTCTCGCCGGACGGCACGCTGATGACGAGCAGCGGCTATCAGCTCTCGCCGCCGATCTCGTTCCCGACGGAGGTGTCCGAGGTCGTCATCTCGCGCGATGGAACCGTCAGCACCCGCGACGCCGGGTCCGGCGATCTCCTCGAAGTCGGTCGGATCGAGCTCGTCCGCTTCCCGAACAGCACGGGGCTGATCGCACGAGGTCAAAACCTGCTGCTCGAGACCGAGGCGTCGGGATCGCCCGAGGTGGGGATGCCGGAGGAAGAAGGCTTCGGTCGACTGGTCGCGAGCACGCTCGAGACGAGCAACGTCGAGATCGTACAGGAGATGGTGGACATGATCGCCGCGCAGCGCGCGTACGAGATCGCCTCGAAGGCGGTCCAGACCAGCGAGGAGATGGCCGATGTGGCTTCGAATCTCTTCCGGTAGGGACTCGTTTCCGAGGCTCGGCTGGTTGGGGTTGGCGCTCGTCGTCGTCTGGGCGCTGCCCGGCACGACACAGGAGCTGTCGGAGCCGCAGATCGCGGCCGCGTTCGAAGGTCCCCGGCCCGCGCTCGACGTCGGAGACTGGACGCCCCCGCGTGAGCTGGCCGAGAGCATCCGCTCGGCGGTCGCCAGGGGTTGGACGCTCGACGCGGACGCCGTCGTCATCGAGTGGCAGGAGCCCGACGCGTCGATCGAGGGCTTTCGCGAGCCGTCTCGCCTGCTCGGACCAGGACGCGGAGGATCGTGGATCGCCTTGCTCATCGACGACGATCGCCGCGCCAGCCTCCGCTTCCGAGCGGGCATACGGGTTCCGACACCGCTCGCGACGGCGGACTTCCCGCGGGCCCACACGCTCGGCGCGTTCGACATCGAATGGCGGGACGTCGTCGCCTGGGGCGCTCCGGAGGACGTCGACACGCGAAGCCGAGAAGGTTGGATCACACGACGGCCGATCGCTGCGGGCGAGCCTCTGCTGCCCCCGCTGGTGAGCCCGCGGCCGGCCGTCACCTCTGGAACGAACGTCACCGTACGCTGGTCCGCGGGTCGCGTGACGGTCGAGCTCCCGGGTCGCGTCGTCGGACAAGCGGCCCGCGGGGAAGAAGTGACCGTCCGACTCGACACGGGGCTGCGGGTCCGCGGCGTGGTCGCGGATGAGCACACGGTCGTGCTGCCCGAAGCGCCCTCACGATCCACTTCGCGGCCGGCCCGACGCGTGGCGCGGCAAACCGGCGGTTAGACGATGACCCGAGTCTCAGGCGAACCTCATATGCGTGCGTACGCACTCACCTCCGACCCGGCCGTACGTCGCGAGCGACGTCGTTGGGCGTGGACCGAGATCGGTCCGCTGTTGATCGCGGCGCTGCTGGTCGCGCTGGCCGTGTTTTTCGGCGCGCGCCCCCTCGTCGCGCAGCAACCGGCACAACCCGTCGCAGCAGGGTCCGCGAACGCGACGTCCCCGGCGATCCAGGCAACCACGCGGCCCAGCCCGCACCGAGCCTCGTGGTTCTCGGATCGTCGCACGTTTCAAACGGGCGAAGTCATCTCGATCGTGATCGACGAGTTCACCCTCGTGGCCGCCGGCTCGAGCAACAGCGCCCAAGATCGACGCCAGAGCGAAGGCTTGTTGACGATCTTCCCATCGAGTCGTAACGGGCTCGGCATCCGCGGACGCGACGAGTCCGATCAAAGCGGTCTGGCCACGCGTGACGATCGCCTCCAGACCGAGATCAGCGTGCGCGTCGTCGAGATCGATGCGTCCGGCACGCTTCGGCTCGAGGGACGCAAGCTCATCACGATCGATCAGCACGAGCAGCAGTTCGTCTTTCGCGGTTGGGCGCGCCCCCAGGATGTCCTCCCTCACAACGTGATCGAGGGCTGGCGTGTCGCCGACCTCGAGCTGTTGTACGTGTCGAACGGCGAGCTCCAGAAGCCCAAGAAGGGTCTGATCGCCGGTCTGCTCGGGATTCTCTTCTGATGGCGACGCTACGGACCTCCGCGCGCCGGCGTCGCGGCCGTGTACGTCGGGCTCGTGCGCACGCCGTCGCCGTCGGTCTGTCGGCGCTGGTCGTCGTCCCCCTCTCCGCCCGGGCGCAGCCCGTGCCGATCCGTGATCTGGTCCGCATGGACTTCGATGTCCCGACCCGGCTCGTCGGGTACGGCATCGTCGTGGGACTCAACGGCACGGGCGACCGCAACGTGGCGCAGCTCGGTGGGGGACAGACCGTGCGCTCGATCGCCAACCTCCTGCGGTCGCTCGACATCACGATCCCGCCCGAGGCGCTTCGCACACGAAACGCGGCCGCCGTCCTCGTCACCGCCGAGATCTCGCCTTACCTGCGGGCGGGCGGACGGTTCGGCGTCCAAGTGGCCTCGCTGGGCGACGCTTCATCGCTGCGCGGCGGGGTTCTCTGGATGACCCCACTGATCTCGGAGATCGACGGACCCGCCATCGCCACCGCGCAGGGGCCCCTCGTGCTGAGCGATGGGGGCGTCGCGGCGGGTGCGATCGGCGTGGAGACGTCGGCTCGGATACCAGAAGGTGGTCTGCTGGACATCGATCCGGCGGCACCCGCGTTCCAGAATCTCGATCGGCTCGTGCTACGCACGCCGGATCTCGGCGTGGCGCAGCTCATCGTCGACGCGATCGAAACCGGGGTCGGCGCGGGGACGGCCGCCATCGAAGACCCGGGCTCGATCCGTCTCACGCTCGCGTCGGGCGACGCGGCCGGTCGCGCGCAGACGCTGTCCCGGATCGCCTCGCTCACGGTGTCGCCGACGCGGACGCCTCGGGTCGTGATCGACGGTCGCGACGGAACCGTCGTCGCCGGCGGCGGCATCTCGGTCGGAGAGGCGGTCGTCAGCCACGACGGACTGACACTGGCCATCGATGCGGCGCCTCCGGCGGCCGGCGGGCAGGCCGGCCAACTTCGGCTCGCGGCGGGGGCCTCGATCCAGGACGTCGCCGCGGCGCTCTACGCGGTAGGCGCGGCGCCGCGGACGTTGGCCGCCATCTTCGAAGCGCTTCGCGACGTCGGTGCCCTCAGCGCCGAGCTGATCGTCCGATGACCATCGAAGGCCGCTCGGACGCTGCGTCTCGTCCCGGACCGTTCGGGGAGCCCGCGGCCCTCGCTCGACGCGACGTGACCACGAACGCCGACGAACGTCGGGTAAAGAGCGAGGGTGAGGACACCGAGACTCGCCTCCGAGAGGCGACCGTGCAGTTCGAGGCCGTGTTCGTCCAGCAGATGCTCGCCGCGATGCGGAGCACGATCCCCGAGGGCGGCGCCATCGACGGCGGACACGGAGAGGACATGTGGGCCAGCGTGCTCGACGAGCACCTGGCACAGCTCATGGCCGGCGAGTCGCACGGCGGGTTGGCCGACGCGCTATACCGGCAACTGACCAGGGGAGTGGGGCGATGACACAGGACGGGAACGCGACACTCACGATCCCGGAGTGGGCGGGCGAGCTCGAAGACGCGTTCGATGCGGAGGCTCGCCAGCTCGATACGCTGGTCGAGATCCTCCGATGCCAGCGGCAAGGCGTCGAGCGACACGAAGTGGGCCCCATTCAAGACTCGGTATACGCGATCCACCGCGTGCTCCTCACGCTGGACGAAGCCCGAAAGCGACGAAGGACGTTGCTCGAAGTGATCGATGCCGGGAGCACGGAGGACGCGACGGCCCCCGATCGCCTCGAGCGATCCAAGAAGCGTCTGATCGCGGCGGCACGGAGTCTCGAAAGCGAGCTGTCGCTCAACCGCCGGGTGCTCGAAGCGGCGCTGTCCGCGACGGACGAGGAGCTGCGCGCCGTGCTCGATGGCCTCGAAGAGTCGGCCACGTACGCCACGGAGGCCGGCGTCGCGGATCCGCGAGCAGGGCGTCTCGTCAACCGCCAGGCTTGATCGTACCCCATGACCACGCTCGGGAACATCCTAAACACCGCGCGAAGCGCGATCACGACCTATCAGGCCGCGATCCAGGTCGTCAGCAACAACATCGCGAACGCGAGCACCGAGGGCTATTCGCGGCAGCGGCCGGTGATCTCGGCCAAGCCGTCACTGGAGCTGTCGTTCGCATCGTTCGGTACGGGGGTCGAGATGGACGGCGTCGTTCGACACCGTGACGCCTTGCTCGACGGGCAGTTCCGCCGCGAAAACGCCGCGACGAGCCACTTCGAGCTGCGCGAACAGCTCCTGGGCCGCGTAGAGGCCGTGCTGGCCGAGCCGACCGACGCCGGGATCTCGAACGCGCTCGATCGGTTTTTCGCGGCCTACTCGGACCTGGCGAACGGCCCGACTTCGGGGTCGGCGCGCGGTGTGCTCCGCGAGCGGGCCGATGCGCTCGCGACCCGGTTCCGGACGATCGAGAACGAGATCCAGAGAATATCGACGAGTCTCGGTCGTGAGCTCGATGGCGTGGTGGATCAGGTCAACGACCTCACCGAGCAGCTCGCCGACCTCAACCGACAGATCGTCGCCTCTGAAGCGGACGGGAATCAAGCTCCGGGTCTTCGCGACGCGCGCGATCGACTCCTCGATCAGCTATCGGTCCACGCCCAGGTCCAGGTCATCGAGCGACCGGGCGGCGATCTCGGCGTGTTCGTCGGTGGTGTACCCGTCGTGGACGGCTCGGTCGCACGGACACTCGAGGTGCGAACCGTCTCCGGTGCGCTCGAGGTCGGCATCGTCGGAAGCTCGACGGCGATCTCCGGGGTCGGAGGCCAGCTCGGCGCCCGGCTGGACGTGATCAACACGGAGATCCCGACCATGATCGGCCGACTCGACGCGCTGGCGGGCGAGGTCGTGGCGCGGGTGAACCAGATCCATCGGGCCGGAACGAACCCGCTGGGTCAGACCGCGATCGACTTCTTCGATCCCGCGGGCACGACCGCGGCGACGATCTCGCTGTCCGCCGATGTGACCTCGGATGCCGACGCGATCGCGGCCGGGAGCGGCGATGGGCTCGGGGCGTATCAGGCGGGGGCCAACGACACGGCGCTCGCCATCTCCGCGCTCCGCGGCGAGCAGAACGCCACGCTCGGTCTCACGTTCGGTGCGTACCACTCGATGACCGCGACCGATCTGGGGTTGAAGGTCGCCAGCGCCCGGGAGAACGCGGCGGCGCACGAGGCGCTGGTGACCCGGGCCGACACGCACCGCCAGTCCGTGAGCGGTGTGCTCACCGAGGAAGAGGTCGTCTCGCTCATCGAGTTCCAGCAAGCCTACACCGCCGCTACGCGACTCGTCTCGGTCGCTGACGAGATGATGCAGAGCGTGCTGCGTCTCGTGTGACGACCGGTAAATGCTGATCCTCGCTCGGAGACCCGATGAAGCCGTCCTGCTAGGGGACGACATCCGGCTCATCGTGCTCTCGACCGATGGCGAGACCGTACGGTTGGGGATCGAAGCTCCACCCGACGTTCAGATTCTTCGCGAGGAAATCGTGGCCGCGATCGCGAACGAGAACCGTAGAGCGCGCGCGTCGAACCGAGAACGCGACTGGCTCGGTCCGCTTCGCGAGGTGGAAACCGATCGAGGCGACTCGCCGCAGGTCGAGTCGTAAAGCGAGGGCCCTCCGAACCGCGGGGCGCGCGTCTCCGCATCGGTAGCTTCGCCCGCCCCCTTGAGGGGAACATCTCCAACCGAGGCTCATCCGCAAATCGCTGTTCCGTCCATACTTGGCGAAATTCCCGAGCTCGCGGGCGCACGGCTCCAGTTTCGCCGGACGATCCCGATACTTGAGTCGACTGGGTAAACCGGACAGGGACTCGAACGTAACGTTTTCAGGGGTTTGATCGGCGCATGACCATCGCCATCGGGATGGCCATCGTCTTGGGGAGCATCTCGCTCGGCTACCTCATGCATGGCGGCCACTTCGCCGTACTCATGCAGGTGTCCGAGCTCATCATCATCGGGGGCGCGGCACTCGGGGCGCTCGTGATCGGCAGCAGCCCGCAGGACTTGAAGAACATCTTCCGACAGTGCATCGACGTGCTCAAGCCGGGGGGAGACCGCCACGTCGCCTACAACGAGCTGCTTCACGTGCTGTACGCGGTGTTCTACTCCGCGCGTCGCGACGGGCTCGTGAGCATCGAGCCACATGTCGAAGACCCCGCGAAGAGCGATCTATTCCGGCAGTACCCGACCTTCCAAACGAACCACGAGGCTACCGAGTTCCTGTCCGACACGCTCAAGGTGCTGCTGGCCGGCACCGTCGAGGAACACCACCTGTCCGAAATTCTCGACACCGATCTCGAGGTGCACCACGAGGCGGCGATGCGGGTCCCGCACATCCTCCAGCGAACCGGCGATGCGCTCCCCGCGTTCGGCATCGTCGCCGCCGTCCTCGGCGTCATCATCACGATGGGGTACATCGGTGGGAGTCCCGAGCAGATCGGCGAGAAGATCGCGGCCGCCCTGGTCGGAACCCTGCTCGGCGTGTTTCTCGCCTACGCCGTGGTCAATCCGCTCGCTTCGGCGATCGAGAACCGGGTCAACGACACGCACGCCTACCTGCGCGTCATCCGCACGGCGCTCCTGTCCTTCGCCCGCGGCGACTCGCCGGCCACCTCGGTCGAGTTCGCACGACGGAGCATCGAGGGGGAGGACCGGCCCACGTTCGCCGAGGTGGAAGACCTGATCCGAGGGAGCCGATAGATGCCCGACAAAGACTCCCCGACGGTCATCCGGGTCTACAAGAAGAAGGCGAAGGCGCACGGCCACCATGGCGGCGCCTGGAAAGTCGCCTACGCGGACTTCGTGACCGCGATGATGGCGTTCTTTCTCGTCATGTGGCTCATCAGCATGCAGCCCGACGTGAAGGATGCCGTGCAGGGGTACTTCAACAACCCGATCGGGTTCAAGACGGCATACTCCTCCGGTGACAATCCGGTGTTCGAGAGCTCACCCGCCGCGGCCACGCTCCAGTTCCTGTCCAACGCGCGACGTCGAGGCGAGCGAGAACGACTCCAGGGCACGGCGGACCGCATCCGCGAAGAGATCAACTCGTCTCCGGATCTCGAGGCGTTCGAAGGCGATGTGTCGATCGTCGTGGATGGGGACGGTCTACGGATCGAGCTCATGGAAGCCGCTGGCGGCAGCACGTTCTTCGAATCCGGTGCGAGCGTACCCCGTGCGGAGCTCGTCGAAGCCTTGCGGATCGTGGCCGATGAGCTGATCCAACTCGCGCACCCGATCGTGATCGAGGGGCACACGGACGCGCGGCCGCTCGATCGCCGGTCCTACACGAACTGGGAGCTGTCGACGGACCGGGCGCACGCCGCGCGGCGGCTGCTCGAGACGTTCGATCTCCGCGCCAGTCGCTTCCTCGAGGTACGGGGGTACGCGGATCGTCGGCTGCGCGACCCCCGGAATCCGACCGATCCCTCGAATCGACGCGTGTCGATCCTGCTCCCGTTCCAGTCCGATCTGCGGTAGGCGCGGCGGAGGGCGGGCCCTAGTGTGGTGTATCAAAAGTCCCTTGCCATTCGAGCGGCGATGCATCCCGCTAGCCTGCGTTGCTCGATCTCGACGTAGCTATGGCTACGCCTTCGTTCTCGCGCCTTGGCGAGCGGGCGCCTCACCACTCTCGGTGGTCAAGGGACTTTTGATACACCACACTAGCTCGCGTCTGGTCGGTTCAGTTGCGGGCCGCGTAGGCGACGAACTCGTCGTTCGGTAGCGGCGGGCTGAAATAGTGACCCTGCGCCAAGTCGCACCCGTGCGTGCGCAAGAACTCGAGTTGCCGACGGTTCTCGACTCCCTCGCCGATCACGCGGAACCCGAGCCCGTGCGCCATGCGGATTATGTTGGCCACCAGCTCGCAATCTTCATCATCGTGGGGGACGCCACGCAGGAACAGCCGGTCGATCTTGAGGCTGTCGAACGGCACCTGCTTGAGATACTCGATCGCCGACTTCGCCGTGCCGAACTCATCGACCGCGAGACGGACTCCGACGCGCTTGAGGTCTTCGAGCGTGTCCGCGATCTCCTTCGATCGATCGAGCAGAGCGCCTTCGCTGATCTCGAGCATGAGACTGCGCGACGGGGCGCGCGCCGACGCGAGCGTGCCTTTGATCGAGGAAAGCAACCGGCCGCCTCCCAGCCCGGAGAGCGAGATGTTGATCGCGACCCACTGTGGTCCGAGCTCTTGCTCCCGCCACTTGAGGACCTGATAGCAGGCCGCGTACGTCACCCATTCATCGATGGCCTCGATCAGGTCCATCTGTTCCGCGAGCGGGATGAAGCGCAGTGGGGGGACGTCACCGAGCGTAGGACTGTTCCACCGCAGGAGCGCTTCCGCCCCGACGGCCCGTTCGGTCGCCACATCGACGATCGGCTGGTAGTGGAGCCGGAACTCGCCCCGATCCAGCGCTTGCCGCAGCGCGACCGCGATCGCCGAGGCCGGTCCGCGCGTCCGGTTGGCGAGCGTCTCCTCGACCGTCTCGACGAGATGCGACCGATCGACCGGTCGCGGAAGGAAGGCGCGTGCGCCCGCTCGGCGGACCGTGTCCTCGAACGGCTGGATGTCTGCCGCCCCCAGGACGATGAGCGAGGTCTTCGGCGTGATCCTCGCGAGTCGCTCGACCAGCTCCACACACGCCGAATTCGAGTGCGGAGCATCGAGAAGGATGAGCGCGGGGTGCGACTCGTGGGCCGCCGTCATCGCTTCCGCCGCCGTTTCCGCGGATCGGATCGCGAGATCGAGGTGGCCGAGCGCCTCGAACTCCTCCGGGGGCGGACTCCCGTCCAGCGTGATGAGGATGATCTCGTCCGAGCCCGGGCTCATCTCGAAGCTCTGTCTCGCTCCCATGCCCTTCTCCTCTTCCTCCTCGTATGCGTGTCTAGGATCCCCGGGGCTCCGCGGCCGGAAGCACGAAGCAGAACGCCGCGCCCCCCAGCTCGGATTCCGAGACACCGATCCGCCCCCCGTGGAGCGCAACCAGCTCTTTCGCGATATGGAGCCCGAGTCCGAGCCCCTTCGACTCGCCGCCATCGTCCGCCAACTGGTGGAGCGACTCGAAGATCGTCGTCCGTTCTTCCGGGGCTATTCCCGGGCCATCGTCCTCGACGGTCACCTGAAGCCCCGGACCGTGCTCGGCGCCACCCGTCGTGCGTGCCACGGCGATCCGGACGTTTCCACCCGTGGGTGAGAACTTCACCGCGTTCTCGACGAGATTCGTGAGCACCTGCGCGAGCCGGTGCGGATCGGCGTCCACGACATCGGACTCGGTCCCGAGCTCGACTCGCAGCTCGATGTTCTTGGCGCGCGCGGCCGGCCCCACGAGACGGACGCAGTCTTCGACCACATCGCGGACCCGAACCGGTCGTTTCGCGACCTCGATCCGCCCGAGCGCGATCCGACTCGTATCGAGCAGATCACCGACCATCCGATCGAGCTGGTTCGCGCCCTTGAGCGCGATCTCGACGTAGGAGCGCTGCTCGGTATTGAGGTCGCCGGCGAGCCCGTCGGCCAGCAGCGACAAGAACTCGTGCATCGCGGAGATCGGGGTCCGTAGCTCGTGCGAGACACGGGACAGCACCTGGTCCTTCATCTGGAGCTGTACCTCTCGCGTCAGGAGCTCGCGCGTGCGCGCGCGATCCGCACGGCGCGACAAACGCTGGCGTTCGATCGCGAATTCTATCGAGTGAGTCAGCCGACGGGAGTCCACCGTGTCGCTTCGAACGCAATCCTGAGCCCCGGCGCGCACGAGAAACGGCCCGAGCTCGGGAGCGTTCGACCGCGTGACCACGACCACGGGCAACTCGGGCTCCACCTTTCGGAACCGGTCGAGCGTATCGACGCCTTCGCTATCCGGGAGGTCCAGGTGGAGAAGGACGATGTCGACGGCCTCGCTCGTCAGGTGCGCGAGCCCGGCCGCGAGCGTAGGAGATGTGCTCGCGCGGAACCGTTCGGGCAGGAGCTCGCTCGCGATACGGGTGGCCTCCCGCGCATCGCCCCCGATCAGGAGAACGCGGGGGTTCTCGGGCAGGACGGAGGACACCCCTTAACGTCGTCCTCGTCGGGCACACGCTCGATGCTCCGAGCGGGCGGAACCCGGCTCCCACGGCCTCCGGGTCGCCCGCAGTTCGGCGGACGGGGCCGACCGCACGTCTCACCTCCCGTTTCGTGCACATGTCGGTGCGCTCGCCTACCCGTGGGCTGACGAGACGCGCGATCGCGTATGATGCCTCTAGAGAGAAGATACCACGAAGAGGCTGAAACGCGACATCGAGCTACGTCACAGCCCTGGGTATAGCCGTGCCTGTGGGGCCGGCTTGCACGCTCGGCCCGATGCGGGGCCGTAGCGGCTACGGGGCCGGGTCCGCCCCGCCGCGAGCTCCTTCGCGGTCGAAGAACTCGTTCGCGGCGTCGATGGCCTCACTCACCGTGTCCGGGCTCCAGCCCCGGATGCGGGCCGCTTCGAGCAGCGCGTTGCAGGCGCGACGCGCTCCCAACGCGATGAGAAAAGCGCGCGCGTCCTCGGAAGCAATGAGCGTGCGGACGAGATCGATGCCCTCCGAGCCCGGCCGTGTCTCGTCGCGATCCGACGCATCACGCTCGCGAACCCGGGGGTCCGCCGTCGCGCGACGTACCGCCTCGAAGAGATTGTTCTTGGCGGGATTCCGAAGCGGCAGCCGAATGTCGCCCTTCCGCCAGCGGAGGATCGTCCCCTCACTCACCCCGAGGGTGCGCGACGCCTCGCTCGGCCCCATCCCATCGACGAGGAGGAGCCCGCGATCGATCGCGCTTCGTTGCTCTTCGAGTTCCCGGTCCGTAGGAGCGATGGGTTGACGTCCTTCTATAAAGCCTATATCAGTTATAGTTCGCTAACTATAACAGTCATTGTTGACCGTTAGGCCTATAACAGTATGAGCGATCGCAAGCGCGCGATCAAGGTGATCTCCGGGTCTCTCGAGCTCGGCTACTCGCTCTCCGAAGCGGTGCAGCGAGCTCTCGGGTCGACGCTCACCGATTTCGCCGCCCGCAACGACTTCCGTCAGGAGGAGGTGAGCATGTGTCTCCTCGGCTACCCGCAACGGGTCTATCCCCGAATCCGAGATGCGTTGTGCTCGGAGCTCCACGTGTCTCGGGCGTTCCTCGACGAGAAGATCGCCGAGCAGGCCGCTCGGCGGGGCGACGCGATGGGGCTGGGCAGCACGAGCTGATGGTGCCCTCGAGCGCTACACGGAGCGGCGAAGCGGCCTTCGCGGGGGGTGCGGGCGCACCGCAGGAGTTACATATTGAGCGGCTCGTGCATCCATCTAGATGGAAGAGAGGCTCCGTAGCCTTGGTTGCGAACCGAGAGGGAGGAAAAAAGGAGAG
>JAKSCH010000216.1 GCA_022360695.1 Gemmatimonadota bacterium | reverse complement strand
TTCCGCCACAGGACGCGCGCGCGCGCCGTGAGCGGGCCCGCGGGCAGATCGTTCGGCAGCGTGATCTGGTAGTGCGCGACATCCGCGTTCCCGGGTCCGATCACGTTGACGGCGGCGGTCACGTGGATGTCCTGCGCGTTTCGCTTCTGGATCGGCTCGCCGTTCTTGTCGAGGAGGACCGACTTGTAGAAGTGCGCCATCGGGTCCAGGTGCCCGTCGTCGCCGATCAGACCGCTGACCGCGATCCGCCGCCCGTTCGCATCGAGCAGCTCGAACTCGAGCCACCCCTCGTTCGAGTCGTTCGTCCCCCCCGGGAACGTGTGGCCCACCCCCCGGTTCCGGACCACGACCTCGAACGTGATCGTCTCGCCGGGTTGGACGACGACGGGCGCGAGGTCGAGCCCCATCTCGGGATCGCCGTCCGGCCCGCGGCGGATGGCGAAGATGTCGAGCCGGAGCTTCTCGGCCCGCAGGAACTCTTCGATCCGGCGGATCGTCGCCGTGTCGCCCCGGATGAACGGGAGCGCCGTGTTGACCGCGGTGAACCGGTGCGACCGCACCATCCCGTTCCGGGCCGAGACGTCGCCGAGCGGCGCGGGCTCGAACGGCATGTGGCAGTCCTGACAGACGCGCGCGGTCTCGGGCAGGTAGAACGTCCGCGATGCGTTGCGGGCCACGCCGCTGTCGTGCCACGCGTCGTACTCGTTCTGACCGCGCAGCCAGCGGTAGTTATTGACGGGCTCGGTGAGGCTCACCTTGTGACAGGTCGCGCAGAACTCCGACGTGCTGTGGAGCGGCTTGATCATCTGGCGCTGGTGGACGGTCGGTTTCGCCTTGAGCGCCGCGTCGTGGAGGAACGCGCCCCACGTTCCGGGCGCGGCGTCCGCGAACACGTACGGGTCTTCCTGCTCGTCGGCGATATTGTAGTTGCCGTTCCCGGTGACGTCGTGCACGCGATCGATCGCGTGACACGCGAGACACGTGAGCCCGGCCTGCGCTTCGACGGTCGCCGGGTCGATCGGGTCGTCCATGGCGCCGGCCAGCATGAGCGCCGGGTCGTGACACCCGCTGCACCACTTGCTCTTTACGCGACCCGCGGCGTCGGGTCGCAGCCCGAACTCGGCCAGGTGCGCGCGGACCTCGTCGTTCGCCTCCAGCGACTCGCGTCGCATGAGCTCGATCGTCGCCGTGTAGAACGGGTTGTTGAACGACGCGAAGCGGTGCGCGGACGTCGCCCACTGCTCGGTCACGTCGGCGTGGCAGCGCTCGCATGCCTCCGCGCCGATCCGCTCGTCGACCGCGAAGCCGCGACGCGCGACCTCCGCCGCGACGCGCGCGGCGAGACCGTCCGGATCGTCGTCGGCCGCGACGTTCGCCGCCGCTCCGTCGGACCCCGGCCGCGAGGGGCCTTCGTGCCGGGCCAAACCCGCTTCGGTCCGGGTGATGATCCGCGAGGGGAGGTACGTCCCCGTGCTCGTGGTCGTCGCCGCCGGGAAGAACGGGCTCTCGGCGGGGACGATCCCCTCGGGCACGAACGCGTCCGGGTCGAAGAACCCGGCCACATCGCGGTCCACGCCGCCGGGCCCCTCGTTGAGCCCGAGCCGAAGCGCCATCTCCGCCTCGGGGGTGAGCGCGGCCTCGCGGTGCGTCGCGGAGTGGAGCACCAGGAGCCCGACGAGCGAGGCGGCGACCGCGATCGCGAACCGCTGCGCGCGGACGCGCGGCGGACGCGTGTAGCTCACGAACCGGTGCCCCGCGTAGCCGGACACGACGAGCACGGCGCTCCCGACGTGGGCCCACCAGGCCCAGGAGTTCTCCTGGCTCGCCGCGGCGGTCAGGATGAAGAGCCCCGATAGCGTGAGGACCCCGCCGACGAGCCCCATCCCCACGCCGGTGAAGATCGAGGCGGGGTGCTTCCGTCGCCACACCTTGGGGAGGTGCGCCGCCAGGAACCCGAACATGAGCAGCGCCAGGAGGAGCCCCACGCCCGTGTGCGTGAGCACCATCACCTGGAAGATCTTGGGGAGCGTCGTCTCGCCGATCGCGAAGAACTCCCAGCCCGCGTTGTCCGCGAGTCGGTTCGCGACGAGATACAGCGTGTTCGCGAGCATGAAGATCGCGATCCCGACGACCAGCCTGAGCCAGATCGCGAGCGGCCGCGTGAGCATCGACGTGAGCACGGGCCGCTGTAGCTGCCCCGCGTCCGGGATCAGCAGAAAGCGGCGCTTCCGCCGACCCCCGGTCGGGCTCGCCTCCTCGCCGGTCGGGGGCGCGTCCGCGTCGCGCCTCGGCTCGTCGTTGTCGTTCGGTGGTTGAGTCATTCTCTCGCGGCTCCGCCGGAGCGGATCGTGATGTCCCGGGCACCCGCATCCACTGGCACGACGTCTACCCCGCCACCGGGCCAACGGATCTCGACCCCCGTCGGCTCGGCCGCGGTGAAGTCCGCGGTCTCGCCACACGCGGCTCCGACGGCGGCGATCGCGAAGAGCGACAGACGTGTGGGACGGCCCATGGGGTCGCTCGACTCACACCTCTTCGATGTCGGCGGTCCAGCGCACCTGGACGGCGCCTTCCAGCGAGCGCGCGGTGGGACACTTGGATTGGTGTCGCTCGAGCGTGCGGTCGACCGTCTCGCGCGCGTCCGCGGGCACGCGAAGCCTGTAGTGGACGACGATCTCCTTGAGCAGCGGGATCCCGTCCTCAAGCTCGTTCCTGCCTTCGACGTCCGCGACGATGTCTTCCGGGGCCAGGCGTATGCCGCGCACTTCCAGTGCGCCGTTGAGGGTGCCGAGCATTCACCCGCCCGTGCACGCCACCTGGTAGTCGACCGGGAGCGGCAGGTCCTTGGCGTCGAGCCGGTAGTGCGACTTGATCACCCCGTGCACGCCGAGGTCGAGCTCGGTGCCATCCTCGAGCCGGGCGCGGCGGTGCACGCCTTCCACTTTCTCCACTCGGGACCGAGCGGTGTAGAACGATTCGGACAACGGTTTCTCCTTCCCAGAGAGACGGCGCCGGTTTTGCGAGGGCGACCCCGGGCGCCCCATCTTCGGCGGCGCCCCGGGGATGGCGCTGAAATCTAGCGCGGCGCAACCGAAATCGCGTCCGCCCGGATCTCGTCGAGCCGGCACGACCGAACCCGAGACGCAGCAAGGATTTTCCTGAGAGAGTCATGGCCCCGCGCTTGAGACCCGCATCGGCACTTCCGCTGGCGCTCGTCGTCGGCGCCGTCGTCGCGCTCGGCGCGAACGCGTGTCGCGAGGCGAGCTCCGAGCCGCCGGCCGAGGCGCCGCCTCAGAGCGATCTCTCCGCGCTCTCGGATCGCTTCTGGGACGCGTACCTGACCTGGCACCCGCTCCAGGCGACGTATCTCGGCGAGCACCGGCTGTCGGATCGGGTGGAGGACATCACGCCGGCGGGGCGGGACGCGCGCGATCGCGAGGTCGGCGCGCTCACGGACGCGCTCGCCGCCATCGAGTACGAGTCGCTGTCGCCCGAAGACCGACTGACGTACCTGGCGATCGAGCACCAGCTCAACGCCGAGCGCGTGCTCCAGCTCTGCGAGCCCGAGGTGTGGGTCGTCGACCACCGCGAGGGGTTCCAGCTCGACTTCCTCAACATCGCGTCGGCGCAGCCGCTTCAGACGCCGGTGGATGGGGAGCGGATGATCCGGCGCTGGAACGCGATCGCGACGTACGTCGACGATCACATCTCGAACCTGCGGGCGGGGCTCGAGACGGGGCGCGTGGCCGCCCAGGTCTCGGTCAATCGCACGATCGTCCAGCTCGACGCGCTGCTTCAACGACCGGTGGAGGAGTGGCCGCTGTACGCCCCCGCGGGGACGAAGCTCGATCACTGGCCGGAGGGGACGCGTCACAACTTCCGCGCCGCGATCCGGGACGCGGCGACCGAGCAGATCCGACCCGCGTACGCGCGGCTTCGGGACTTCCTGCGGGATGATCTCTATCGGTCCTCGCGGACCGGAACCGAGGCCGGGCTGGCGGGGCTCCCGGGGGGCGAGGCCTGCTACGCCGCCATGATCCGTGATCAGACCACGCTCGACCTGAGCGCCGAGGAGATCCACGCGATCGGCGTGGCCGAGCTCGCGAAGGTCCACCAGGAGATCCAGGATCTCGGCGAGACGCTGTTCTTCACGCGCGACCTGGCGGAGATCCAGCGCCACCTCCGGACCGATCCGGCCATGTACTTCCGGTGGCCGGGCGAGATCACGCAGATGGCCGAAGCGGCGCACGCGCGCGCCGAGCGTGAAGTGGACGCGTGGTTCGGTCGGACGCCGAAGGCGGAGATGGTCATCCGGCCGATCCCGCTCTACGAGGCGCAGCAGAGCGTGGTCGCCTACTACCGGCAGCCCGCGCCCGACGGCTCGCGTCCCGGCACCTACTTCGTGAACACGCACCGACCCGAGATCCGCCCGCGGTATCAGGCCGAGGCCCTCACGTTCCACGAGGGCATCCCGGGGCATCACCTCCAGACCTCCGTCACGCAGGAGATCGAGGGGCTGCCCGAGTTCCGGAAGCACCTCGGGTCGACGGCGTTCACGGAAGGCTGGGCGCTCTACTCCGAGCGACTGGCCGATGAGATGGGGCTGTACTCGGGGGATCTCAGCCGGCTCGGTCTGCTGTCCTACGATGCGTGGCGCGCGAGTCGCCTGATCGTGGACACCGGCATCCACGCGTTCGGGTGGACGCGAGGCCGCGCGATCGAGTTCCTCCGCGACAACACGCTCCTGGCCGAAGCGAACATCGAGAACGAGGTCGACCGGTACATCACGTCGCCCGCGCAGGCGCTCACCTACAAGCTCGGGCAGATGGAGATCCTGCGGCTCCGCGAGGAGGCCTCGCGGCGGCTCGGCGATCGGTTCTCGATCGCGGACTTCCACGACCGCGTGCTCGAGAACGGCGCGCTCAGCCTGCGAGCGCTGGCCGAGTCGATCGAGAACTGGCTGGCGACCGAAGGCGTCTGAGCCTCTCGCCGTTGACGACGGCTTGACGCGCGACGCCAGCGTGGACGCATGTCGTCCTCACGCATCGCTCGAGGCGGCCCCCGGCGTCGCGCGGACGGCTTCGCGCTGCCCTGGGTCCTGCTGACGCTGGTCGCGGTCTCGCTGCTCGTTTCGACGGGGTTTCTCCAGGCGTGGCTCGGTCGTCGAACCGGTCGGTCCTTCGACTACGGCACGCGTGCCTTCTATCTCGCGGAAGCGGGGCTCGCCACGGCGCTCGCCGGGGCGACGGGGCCCACGCCCTCGCTCGGGCCCATCGTCTTCCCCGAGGGCGTCGTGACGACGCGGTTCGACAAGCTCGTCGACCTCGGGGTCGCGGAAGCGGTGTTTCGGATCGAGTCGGAAGGCGCGGTGCCGTCGCTCGGCGACTCCGTGCGCCGAGCCGTGGGTCAGCTCGCGTGGGTGGCCGGCCCTCCGCGCGCGCCGGCCGCGCTCACGGTCTTCGGGACGGTGCTCGCCGGAGGCGCGAGCGGCTCCGTATCCGGCCTCGACGCGGGTACCGCTTGCGGCGTCGCCGGCGACGTGGCCGGGCTCTATCAGTCGATCGGACCGCCTATCGCGCCGGGGGGACCGTTGGCGATTCTGGGCGCCCCTCCCGTCGAGATCGCGACGCCTGCCGCCTCGGTGGTCACCGTGACCGGGATCCGCTGGCGCGAGCTGCTGGCGGCGTTCGGCCCTCGACCGGACGCCATCGTCCCCCCGGACCCGTGGCCCGTCGGCGGCCTCGGGTCGGCGTTCATCCTGGCTCGAGGTCCGGTCACCCTCGGACCGGACCGCTCGGGGAGCGGCGCGCTCGTGGTCGACGGGGATCTGACGCTCGCCTCGGGGTTCGTGTGGCGTGGCGCGATCGTGGTGGGCGGGTCGCTGCACGTGAGCGGGCTCGTCCGAATCCGAGGGGCGGCGCTGGTCGGCGTCGCGGGTCACGCCGCGGCGATCGCGGAGCTCTCGACCGCCGTCCTCGACATCACGTTCGATTCATGCATGTATAACGAAGCCGTAAAACGACTTATGCCACAC
>JAKSCH010000266.1 GCA_022360695.1 Gemmatimonadota bacterium | reverse complement strand
TGAATCCAGGCTCGGGTTCTCGTGCACCTGAGCTCACGCGGAGAGGCGTACGGTTCTCCGGGCCGGCCCCGCGGCCGAAATCACCGGATCTGACTTCTCTCGGAGGTTAGAGGGCGCACGCCGCCCCCGGTGGCAGCAACCGCTTCCTCAACAGATACAGATTCGCGAGCGCGAACGCCGTGTAGAGCCGGGCGGTGTTCTTCGCCAGGCCTCGGTGTAGGAGATCATCCCATTTTCCGTCTCTGGAGACATCCAGTTTTACGCACCTGATTTGACGGGTGCCGCGGCAGCGGCGCCCCCTCGGGATCGACCCGCGATCCGGAGGCAGGTGAGTGAAGCTGACGAAGGAGCAGGTGATGGTGGCGAACGGGATGAACGAACGCGGGACGTCGGTGAGGCAACTGGCGCGCCAGCTCGGGGTGACGGAGGGCGCACTCCGCTACCGGCTGAAGAAGCTCGAGGAGGGCCCGCAGGAAGACGGTCGGTCGCGGCAGGCGACGGCGTTGGACGGGTACGAGGCGGTGGTCGAGGGGATCCAGGTCGCGCTGGAGGACGGTCGTCTGACGGGCGAGGGCCGCCCAAGCCAGGCGCGGACGATCTACGAGCTGCTGGTGCGGGATCACGGGTACGAGGGGAGCTACCAGTCGGTGGTTCGGCACCTGAGGCGCAAGCACGGCGCGCCGAGGGTGCGGGCGCTCAGACGAGTGGAGACCCCGCCGGGAGTGCAGGCACAGCACGACTGGTTCGAGGTGCCGCGGGTGCCGATCGGGGGCCGACGCAGACGGCTGCAGGCGCTGATCGGGACGCTGTCTTACAGCCGGGGGAAGTTCTGCTGGGCAAGCGAGGAGCAGAGCCAGCTGGCGTGGCACACGGCGGGTCTGCGCTGCGGGAGGCGGCGATCCCGGAGCCGCGACGCGGCTCTCGCAGTCTTTGTGGTCTCTACGATCCCGGGCTGTGGCGGGACGCAGCAGGCGGCACCGACGGCGGAGCCCGCCACCTGTCCAGAATCGCCCGTCCCCGTTCCCGCTCCGGTGCAGTGCCACCACGTCACGTTTGCCGAGCACTCCCGGGAGAACGGCGCAGAGCGACAGCTATTCGTGGTCGTCGCCGGCGCGACTACCGAGTCCCGAAGCCCGGATCCCATCTTCTTCATCGCGGGGGGACCGGGGCAGGCGGCCAGCGGGGTAGCGGGCTACTTCACGCAGCAAATGGCGGAGCTGCGCGAGTCGCGCGACATCGTTTTCATCGATCACCGCGGCACGGGCCTTTCGGGCGCGCTTCAATGCCCGACCCTCGCGGATCCGCCGTCGGCGCAGGCGTGGATCGACGAGTTCCTGCTCCCCGCGCGCTATCAGGCATGTCTCGAGACGCTGCAGCGCCAGGAGGACCTGACGCGGTATACGACGGCGATCATCGCCGATGACATCGACGTCGTACGCCGAGCGCTCGGGTACGAACGTGTAAACCTGTTCGGAGGCTCCTACGGGGCAGAGGTCGCGCTCGAGATCATCCGCAGGCACGGCGCCGGCGTACGCTCGGCCGTTCTCGAGGCACCCGGTGTGGACCTCAGCCGGCATCTCGTCGAGACCCCGGTGCTGCTGGAGGCGGGCATCGACACGCTCGTGGCCGACTGCGCGCGGGATCCACGTTGTGCCTCGGCCTACCCGGACCTCCGACAGTCGATCTCCGCCGCGCTCGGACGATTCGAAGACGGTCCGGTGACGGCCGTCATCACGGATCCCGCTACCGGGGGGGAGGAGACCGTTCGACTGACGCGCGAGAACTTCGCGGACGGTCTTCGGTTCTCGCTCTACTACGGGGCGTTCGCGGCCGAGGTCCCGCGCAACCTCACGAGAGCGGCGCGGGGCGACTTCACGTCCTACGCGCAGACCGTCGCCCAGCTCAGTCAGATATTCAGCTCGCAGACCGCCGACGCGATGAACATCTCGGTACGCTGCGCGGAAGTCGCGCCCTTCACCGATCCCGACGAGGCGCGACGATTGGCCGAAGGCACGATGCTCGGAACGCAGCGTCTGGATCGAGAGCTGGGCATCTGCGACTTCTGGCCGCGGGGCAGCGTGCCGGAGAACCATCGGTCTCCGGTCTCGTCCGACGTTCCCGTTCTCATGGTCGCCGGGGCGTGGGACGTCACGGCCTCTCCCGATCTGGCGGAGTCGGCGGCCGCCCACCTCTCGAACGGGTTGTTCGTACGGGCGCCGCGGACCCGGCACGACGTCATGAGCCTCGGTCCCTGCCTGCATCAGATGCGCAGAGTCTTCATCGAGACGGCCGATCCCGGGGCCGTAGATGCTTCGTGCGTCGAGGCTGCGGAGAGACCGGCGTACGTCCTGCCCGCGTAGGATCCGTCAGTGTGATCCGCCAGACGTATGCAGCCTTAGTCGACCGCTGGGGGGTCCACCACGTGTCCGAGAAAGAGAAGCGTCCCGGAGAAGCGTTCTCGGATCGCCAGGATGAACGGCCGGTCCACACGAAACGTCGGCTTCGCGCGATCCGCGACGTTCACGGATGTGACCGCCGCCGCGGTCGTTCCCTCCTCGTTCACCTCGACGAACGCTTTCTGCTTCACCTCGCTGATGAAGAACCCCTCGCCTCCTGGCGCGAGGCGGGAGAGGTCCGCGCCTCCGGTGAACGCCAGCGGCATCCCCATCGCGGACAGATCGTCGTTGAGCGTCTTTTCCCACTCGAGCCGGAACTTGGGCATCTCGATCGCGTCGATCGCGACCGTTTCCTCGAGACGCCCGAGCCAGACCGCCCAGGCGCTCGCGTCTACGTCCTCTAGGAACTCCGCCGTCGAGACACCGCGCGGCGGAAGGAGGATCGTCATGGAGAAGGCACCTCGGCCGTACAGGAGCTCCGCGATCTCGAGGGTCTCGTCCGCGTGATGGCGGAGGATATCGATGTCGGTCCGCCGCATCATCTCGACATCGACGAACGACCCGTCCGGACGCTCGAAGGGCTCGGCTCGGGTGCGGTCGGGGTCGAACGGGAGCTGCCAGGACCCCTTGAAGAAGATCGCGTTCACGAGGAACATCACCGTGTTCGCGAGGTCGCCCGGATCGGC
>JAKSCH010000025.1 GCA_022360695.1 Gemmatimonadota bacterium | reverse complement strand
GACGTGATCGTCATCGGCGGGGGGATCACGGGCGCGATGGCGGCGTGGGACGCCGCCCAGAGAGGACTACGGGTCGCCTTGCTCGAACGGGACGACTTCGGTGGAGCGACCTCGTCGCACTCTCTCAAGTTCGCGCACGGCGGGATCCGTTATCTGCAACACCTCGATGTCCGGCGACTCCGCGATTCGCGGAGCGAGCGGACCGCGCTCCTGCGGATCGCCCCGCATTGCGTGAGCCTCATCCCGGTCGCCGTTCCGTGTCACGGATTCGGGCTCGCGAGTACCGGCGCGTTCCGCGCCGCGCTCGGGGCGGTGCGTCTCCTCACGGCCGGGGTCAACGTCGACAAGACGATCCCGTCGCGGGGCGAGGTGCGTTCGAGGATCCTCTCGAAGCGCGAGTTTCGATCGACGTTCGAGGCCTTCGCGGACGAGCATCACTCGGGTGCCGCCGTCTTTTGCGATGGGCATATCTACAATCCGCCGCGGCTCGTGTACTCGATCGTCGAATCCGCGAGACGGCTCGGAGCCCAGACGCTCAACTACTGCGAGGTAACCGGGCTTCGTACGACCGGCGACCGCGTGGTCGGAGTCGACGCGCGTGATCGCGTCACGGGAGCCGAGCTCGAGATCGACGCCCGCGTCGTGCTCAACTGCGCGGGGCCGTTCGCCGAGCAGTGGCTCGTCGACTCCGGCGTGACGCGGGAGCGACGGGTACCGCTCAGCCGAGATCTCGCCGTGGTCGTGCGACGCTCGTTGACGGACGGCGAGACGGCGTTCGCCCTCCAAACCAAATACGCCGACCCCGACGCGGTGCTGAGCCGTGGCAACCGACACCTCTTCCTCGTGCCGTGGCGCGGGCACACGCTCATCGGGGTCGACAGCCGTGTCTACGGAGGAGATCCCTACGCGTTGGGCGTGACCGACGAGGAAGTACGCGGGTTTCTCGCCGAGATCAACGAAGCGGCCCCAGCGTTGGACCTGTCGCTCGATGATGTGACTCGCGTGCACTACGGCCTGCTCCCGTTCGGTGAGAACGATGCGAACGCGACCGATCTGAGCTTCGGGAAACGCTCGCCGATCTTCGATCACGCCGATCACGGCGGTCCCGACGGGCTCGTCACCGCGATGAGCGTGCGATTGACGATGGGGCGCGCGGTCGCCGAGTCGGCCGTCGATCTCGCGCTCCGGAAGCTCCACCGCCAGCACACCCCGAGCGCCACGGCGCGCACGCCGCTGATCGGAGGCGAGTTCGAGTCTTTCGATCAGCTGCTCGCGGATGCGTGGGCCATGCTACCGCAATCGACCGACCCGGACGCGGTGGACGCGCTCGCGCGGAACCGGGGTCGCGATATCGCGAACATCCGCGAGGCGATCGTCGAGAACGCCTCGAGCGGTCGAGCGCTCGATCGCTCGAGCGTGCTGGAAGCGGAGATCATCGCGGCCGCGCGCCACGAGCAGGTCGTGCACCTCGACGACGTGGTCCTCCGACGGACCGAGCTCGGAACGGCCGGTCGGCCGACCGACGCCGCGCTCCGTCGCTGTGCCGAGCTGGTGGGCGCGGAGCTCGGCTGGGATGCCCGACGTCGCGAGCGGGAGCTCGAGCGGGTCGAACGCGAATATCCGGACTGGATCCACACCGGGCGAGTCAGGGCACGGATCGAGCTCGATGCGGTGGCGATCCCGTGAGCGCCGCACACCCCGCGACGGGTGCCGCCCTCGTGGACGCCGATGCGCGACCGGGGCCGCGGGAAGGCGACGCCCGCCCGCATCGCATCCTGTGTCCGACCTACTGGTATCCGGAGCACGCGACGGACATCCACGCCACGTACGTCCACGACATCAACCGACACCTCGTCCGCCGCGGACACAGCGTCCGGGTCGTGACGCCGGGCACCGAGGATCTCCCCCTCCGCGACGAGTTCGATGGCGTCGAGGTCGTGCGGTTCCCGTTCGAGCTTCCGGACGACCTCAAGTACGGGAAGGTCGCGCAGGGTGAGACGAGCGCCTGGGGCAAGATCAACCGCATCCTCACCATGGGTCGATATCTTCGCGCGCAATACGACGCGACCCTGCGTGAGGCCCGGGCCTGGGGTCCCGACATCCTCCACGGGCACTGGGCGATCCCGACGGGACCGGCGATCGTGGGTGCGGCGCGGCGCCTCGGGATCCCATCGGTGATCACGCTCCACGGCGGCTGCGTGTACGTCAACGTCGAACAGGGCTACGACTTCCCCACCCGCTGGTACGTTCGCCCGATCCTGCGTCACACGCTGGCGCGATCCTCGATGCTGACCGCCATCACCGATGATTGCCGGGAGCACGCGCTACGGGCCGGTGCGCCGCCCGCGACCCTCGTGAAGATCCTCAACGGTGCGGACCTCGAGCGGTTCTCGCCCGAGTCGCCGAACGATCGCACGGTCGATTTCGGACCCGAGATGATCTTCGCCTGTCGTCAGCTCTTCCCGCGGAAGGGCATACGGTTCCTCATCGAGGCGGCCGCTCAGCTCGCGGATGAGTTCCCCGAACTGCGCGTCGTCGTCGCCGGCGATGGCATCGAGCGCCCCTCGCTCGAGCGACGGACACGAGATCTCGGCATCGAGAACCGGACGACCTTCCTCGGGTGGGTGCCGAACGCGGATCTCCCTCCGTACTATCGCGCCGCCGCCATCTCGGTGCTTCCGTCGCTCGAAGAGGGCTTCGGAATCCCCGCGGCGGAAGCGATGGGGTGTGAGATTCCGGTGGTCGCCTCGGACGCGGGAGGGCTCCCCGAGGTCGTCGAAGACGGCGTCACGGGTCGGGTCGTTCCGAAGGGCGACGCCACCGCGTTGGCCGGGGCGCTGCGCGAGCTTCTCCGCGATCGGGAGCGAGCCCGGGCGATGGGGATCGCCGGTCGCGAACGCGCCGACCGCCTCTTCAGCTGGGATCGAAGCGCCGAACGCTTCGAGGCGGTCTACGAGCGCTGCTTGTCGCCCGAAGGGTCGCACGCCGGCGACGCCGCAGAATGACCGAACGACTCTTCTCGTTTCGTTGGGACATCGATCACCGAGCGTGCATGACCGATGGCGTGCCGCGCATTCGTGCGTTGTGCCGCGAGCTCGGTCTGGCGAACACGTTCTTCGTCAATCTCGGCGCCTCGACGAATATCCGGGAGTGGATCGGAAAGGGGTTCGGCCGGTCGCGCGAGAAATTCGGCGATCGCGAAGCCGTCCACCTCATCGAGAAGATCGGCGTCCGGCGCTTCCTGGTGGAGAGCCTTCTCGGTCGCCCCGTCGGTCTCGAGTTCGTCGACGCGCTGGAACGCCTCGCTCGAGAGGGGCACGAGCTCGGCCTGCACGGCGGCATGGACCACGTCGTCTGGAGTCGTCGGTTCCCCTCGCTTCCCGACGATGTGCTCGAGGCCGACATGACCCGGTCGCACGAGCATTTCGTGCGACACTTCGGCCCGCCCATGGGGTTCAGCTCGCCCGGGTTCGCGTCGGACGATCGCGTGGTGCGCCTCCTCATGGCGTGGGGATACCGGTACAACGGCGATCGCATCGGGGGTCGCCCGACGTCCTCCTCCCCCGCGAACGGCCGGCCCGAGCACTGGACGGTGCCGGTCACGATCAACGGACCACGCACGATTCCCTACCTCGAGTACCACGGGGCGATCGGCACGACGCGTGACGACATCGCGCGCGACCTGCGCCGTGCCCTGGGGGACGAGCGGCTCGTCGTGATGTACGGTCACCCGTGCTACGAGGGCGTGCACATCGACCGGCTCCGCCTCGTGTTCGAGACCGTGCTCGACGCCGGCTTCACCTTCGTCACGCACGGCGATCTCGTCGAACGCTTCGATCGCGGCGAACGTCCCTGGCTCGCCGCATGATTCGCATTCTCTCGATCTTCGGCACCCGCCCCGAAGCGATTAAAGTGGCGCCGGTGCTCGACGTTCTCGCCCGACGCTCCGGCGCCTTCGAGAGCCTCGTCTGTCTCACCGGGCAACACCGCGACATGCTCGACAGCGCGATCGCCGGCTTCGCGCTGTCGCCCGACTACGATCTCGACTTGATGAAGCACGGCCAGTCGCCGTCCGAGGTCGCGGGCAGCGCGCTCCAGGTCCTCCCGGCCGTGTTCGAGGACGCCCGACCGGATCTCGTGCTCGTACAGGGCGACACGACGACCACGATCGCGTCCGCGTTCGCCGCGTTTCTCGCGGGGGTGCCGGTCGGCCACATCGAAGCGGGGCTCCGCACCGGCGACTACACGCAGCCCTTCCCGGAGGAGATGAATCGGGTGCTCACGTCGCGGATCGCGACGCTGCACTTCGCGCCGACCGCGACCGCGGAGGCGGCACTGCTCGCCGAAGGTGTTCCCGAGTCGAAGATCATCCACACGGGGAACACGGTCGTCGATGCGCTGCTCGAGCAGGTCGAGAGGCCCGTGCGCTACACGAGCAGACAGCTCAGAGCGCGTGACCCCGACCGACCGTTGATCCTGGTCACGAGTCACCGACGCGAGAGCATCGGCGAGCCGCTCGAGCGGATCTGCTCGGCCGTCTCGCGTCTGGCGACGCTGCTCCCCGAGCACGACTTCGTGTTCCCGATCCACCCGAACCCCGATGTTCGCGGGATCATCGACGCGTCGCTCCGGCGCGGCGACAACGTGCTTCGCATCGACCCGGTGCCGTACACGGAGTTCGCCCACCTCATGGCGAGCGCTCGGCTGATCCTCACGGACAGCGGCGGGGTGCAGGAGGAAGCGCCGGCGCTCGACGTCCCGGTGCTCGTGATGCGAGAGACCACCGAGCGTCCCGAAGGCCTCGCGGCGGGGACGGCGCGTCTCGTAGGGACGGACCCGGAGCGCATCATCGGCGACGTGCGCG
>JAKSCH010000400.1 GCA_022360695.1 Gemmatimonadota bacterium | reverse complement strand
TCGTCCTCGACGATCACGAAGTTCTGACCGACGGTCTTCACGACGCCGTCGATCGGCGTGTTCAGGCTACAGGAGAGACCGCCCCCCGGCGTGACGGCGGACTTGATCGTGATCGGGTCGTTGACGCTCGGCACTCGTGCGCTCGCCACCGAGGCCCGAGCCGACGGCCCGTGCGCCCCACGCCGCGCGGGGCGGGCCGGTCGTGCGCCCACGCGCCGAAGCTCCTCCAGGGCCATCGCCTGAAGCTCCAGGTGACGGGCGTCGGATCGGACGCGCGCCCCTCCCGGCCGGGGAAGATCCGCGGCCGCCGAGCCAGCGAGGCCGAGCCCCGTCCGGGGTCGGACGGGGACGACGTTCGCGCTCGCCCCCGACTCGGCGCGGAGCTGGATCGGGGTCAGCCCGTCGACGGTCTGACCGGCGCTCATCACGATGACCTGGTATTCCCGAGCGCCGTCGGCCCCGACGAGCTCGAAGGCACGGATCGAGGCGGCGTCCGTGAGCACCCGCATCTCCCCGGGGGCGAGATCGAGGCTCGCGCCGAGCGTCGGTGGCGGCGGCGGTGGTGGCGGCCCGGGCGGTGGAGACGTCGGTCCACCGTCACCACCACACGCGGCGACGAGCGCGGCTCCGAGCAACGCCGGGACCGATCCGGGGGCGTGAAGACGGATGCTGGACATCATACGTGGGACGCCTCCGCACACGAGTTCGTGACAGTCGGACCTTCCGGAAACGTAACATCTCGCGGCCGCGCGGGGGTCCCGCCCGGCGACGCCTGGGGGCCTGGGGGGACCGCGTCGTGAGATCTTCGGAGAGGGGTGGACGGCGGGCGGGATGGTCCGCCCCGCCCGGCCCGGCGTCTAGCGCGTCCGGATGATCGTGACCCGACCGCGCGCGCCCGCCGACAGGTCCGCACCCGACTGGTTCGTGATGCCGACGTCGAGATCGGGACTCGTGCCGGGGCTCGTGAGCGAGATGAACCGACCGGTCGACGCGTTCGTCGTGAACGAGATCGTCTGGTTCGTGCTCGACGAGAGCGTGACGGAACTGGGCAGGAGTGGGTACAGG
Organism: Gemmatimonadota bacterium; assembly: GCA_022360695.1. Lineage (GTDB taxonomy): Bacteria > Gemmatimonadota > Gemmatimonadetes > Palauibacterales > Palauibacteraceae > Palauibacter. The sequence continues at coordinate 2,778 of JAKSCH010000400.1, read as the reverse complement.
CGATTGAACGGTTCGCTGTTGCCGAGGTTCGACCCGTTCAACGCGCCGAACACGTCGCGCATGTCCCAGCTCGCGAACTGCGTCATGGGGTCCACGCCGGACGGCGCGTCGTCATCCACGACCAGCGACGCCAAGTAGTACGAGAGCAGCTCCTCCCATTGGAGGTTCGAGCTGCCGACCACCTGCACGGCCCGCTCGACGTTCGCGATGCCCTTCAGGAACGTGGGGCCGCCGCTCGACAGCTCCCGGAACAGCAGCTCCTCGCGACTCCCCGGCAATACGCCGGCGCCGCTCGGGCCGAAGTGATCGCCGAGCCACCGCACGAACCCGTACGCGAATCCGCGGAACGGCAGCGAGGCTTCTCCGCCCGGATCGAACCCCGACGCGTCACCGAGCGCCAGCGTCTCCTCCGGACCGTCGTAGAGGAACGTCCCGAATCGATCGAAGTTCAACAGGTGGAAGTCGTTGAACGCATCGAGCTGCGGGTCGGTCGCCGTGATCTGTGCCAACCCGAGATTCGCCCGCGTCCCGAAGCCCGCGTCCACCAAGCCGGCCAGCTCCTCGGCCAGGTGCGCCAGGGCCTCGTCGAGCCAGGCGTCCTCGCGATCCGAGACGAGGCTTCCGCCCCCGATCGTGACGCGCTGTTGCGTGTTGATGAGGTGCAGGAACTCGTGCGCGACCGTCGTACGCGCGAGCGTGTTCGCGAAATCGAGCGAGATCTCCGCGCCGAAGGTGCTGTTCGGATCCGGACCCGCGAGGTAGAAGATCTCACCCTGGTTCGAAGCCGGGCAGCTCGAGACATCCGCGAGATCGCCCGCCAGGAAGAAGCCCGCGATGATCGCGTTGCTCCCGGCCGGCGTGAGCTTGTTGACCTCGGCCGTGATCAGCGCGATCACCGTCTCGTTGTTGTCGATGTCCGCCGGCGCACCGAAGTAGGCCACGTTCGTCGGGTACACGACGTCGTCGAGCTGCTGACCGATCTCCTGGAAGTCGGCGTTGGTGAAGTGTCCGGCGACTTGCTGATCCTCGACGATCGTGAAGTGCTGTCCCGCGTATTTGACCTCGCCCGTCACGGTGATGTTGCTGTTGCAATCGCCGCTCAACGGCAGAGCGATCCCCACCTTGAAGGTGAGCACCTCCCCGAGCTGCGGGGGCGATCCGGACACCACGGATGCCGAGACATCGAGCCCGGGCCGGTAGGCGCGTGCACCGACCCGCCGGAGCTCCTCATCGGCCCTCCGCTTGAGGATCCGCTCCTGCTCGTAGGATGAGGCGCGCAGTCGAAGCTCGCGATCGCTCAGACGAGACGGGGGTCGGGCCCGGAGCGGCTGCGTGGGCACCGCGTTCCCGGACGCGCCGTCCGCGGTCAGCACGACCTGCATCGCGGTCGTCGCCCCGGGGCTCTCCGAGGCGCTGTGTACGATCATCCGATAGTCGCGCGACTCGCCGCCGCCCGCGATCCGAAACGACCGTACCTGCGCGGCGTCGCTCAACGTCACGACCTCGCCGACCCCCATGTCGAGCGTCGTGGCCGGGGGAGGCGGTGGCCCGACGGGAGGTGGCGGCGGGGGGGGCGGCGACGGATCGGTCGTGCCGCCGCAGGCGGTTAGCGCCATTCCGAATGCTGCCGCGAAAGCTGCCCACCGCCCGTTGCGATCCATCTTCGTGCCTCCCTGACCTGCGCTCCGTGGATGACTCCGGCCGTCTGGCCGGCGCCGTCGGGCCGTACCCTCTCCCCTTGAACCACCTACCGCAAGTCGAGTTCCGTCGTCATCGGAATCTCGGCTATCGCGTACGTAGAACGACCAGGCGGGCGCGTGCTGACAGGGGTACCGGGGCGCCCGATGGAGTCGAGAGCGTCATCGAGATCGGCGGGTGCGCGCCTTCGCTCTCCAGCACAAAGTATCGACCGGTCGATGCGAGCAGGTCGAACTCCACCGCGGACCCCGTGTCGACGTTTATGGGGGGGGCCGAGAACCGGCCCGTCGGGTCGGCGGCCTGCGCGTACACGACCTCACCCTCGTTGGAGCCGGCGCACGATGCGCTCGACGCCAGGTCGCTCGGGTTGAGGAAGCCCGCCGAGGACCAAGCGCCTCAGGGGATCGCGCCCACGCGCCTCCGATGACGGCATCCAGAGCCCTCCCGCGACTGTTTCGCACAACGCTCGGTTCGCGTCAAACTCGCGCGGAGGCCTCCCGGACGCACGAAGGCCCGGTACGTGACCGGGCCTTCGCGACGACTTCGACGACCGCTCGCGGGCATGACGCCCGCGAAGACGACGATCCTACATCATGCCGCCCATGCCGCCGCCGCCCATCGCAGCGGCCGCTGCGGCGGGATCCTCCGGCTCTGGTCGCTCGACCACGACGGCTTCCGTGGTGAGCAGCAGACCCGCGATCGACGCGGCGTTCTGAAGCGCCGTGCGCGTGACCTTGGTCGGGTCGATCACGCCGGCCTTGACCAGATCCTCGTAGTCGTCGGTCGCGGCGTTGTAGCCGTGGTTCGAGTCGTTCGACTCGCGCACCTTCTCGACGATGATCGAGCCTTCGGCACCCGCGTTGCTCGCGATCTGACGGATCGGACCTTCGATCGCGCGGCGCACGATCTGGACTCCGATTTCCTCATCGCTGTCGGCACCCTTGACCTTGTCGAGCGCACCCTGGCTACGCAGCAGCGCCACGCCACCACCGGGGACGATCCCCTCTTCCACGGCGGCGCGCGTCGCGTGAAGCGCGTCCTCGACCCGAGCCTTCTTCTCCTTCATCTCGGTCTCGGTCG
>JAKSCH010000277.1 GCA_022360695.1 Gemmatimonadota bacterium | reverse complement strand
GGCGAGCGCCGCGACGACCGCGACCGCGCGGCCGGGCGTCAAGCTACCCGCCCCCGACGATCCGCCGGAACTCGGGATCGTCGTGGACGCTCTCGAAGTCCTCGTCGTTCGGCAGCGTGCGCGTTCGGCCGGGGTTGAGCGCGACGGCGCGCTCGAGGGCCTCGTACATCTCGGGTCGACGGTCGAGCGCGAGATAGATCTCGGCGAGCGACACCCACGCGTTGTCGTTCTCGGGCGACGTGTCGCGCGCGGCCATCGCGATCTCGAGTGCCTCGTCCAACGCGCCATCACCGCGCTTCCGGTTGGCCTCGCGTAGCATCTGCCCCGATCGAAACAGGTCGAGGACGCGGCGCAGCTCGACGAGCGGCTCGTCGTGGTCGTCCACCCGGATGTCGACCGCTCGATCGCTGTACCCGCCACCGGCCCGCTCGCTGACGACGAGGATCGCCCCGGACTGCATCCCGCGCGCATCCCCTCCGGCCGACTGGGCCGCGTCGAGCGCGTCCATGAGCCGCTCGGCGAGCGGGCCGCTGCTCGATTCGAACGAAGCGGCCATGGCCTCGACCACCTCGGGACCGGTCAGGATGTTGCCCTGCGCGCAGTAATTCTTCCCACAGGCGTGCCCCTTCCAGTCGCTCGCGCCGTCCCCGGTCCAGGCCGCGGTGCGGCCCTGGATGTCCAGGATCGCCACCTGCCGGCGATCCCGACCCTCGTCGCTCGCGACCATCATCTCGAGCGCCTCCTCCGGCGAGTAGCCGGCCTGGAGCAGCTCGATCCCGATTCCACCGTACATCGGGTTGGCCGCCGCCTGGTGCGCGATCACGACGAGTCCGCCCTTCGCGTGCATGGCGCGGTTGCCGGCGCCGAACGCTTTCGACTGCACGCCCATCCCGAGCTCGCCGGTCTCGGGGTCGAGCCCGATGATCGAGTACGTAGCCAGATAATCGGGGTCTTCGTCGGGATCGAGCCCGCGATCGCCACGGCCGCGCGCCGCGCGCTCGGAAGGGCTCGTCGAGACGCCGGTCAGCTCCTCGCTGAGGGCGCGCAAGCGCGCCCGCGCCTCGTCGTCGTACGCCTGGTCGTTGGCGCGCGACGGTTCGAGTCCGTTGAAGAATTGGCCGCCCTCGATCTCGTCGGACTCGATGAGCTGCATCACGGCGTCGGCGCCTTCCGCGATGGTGGCGCGCGGCTCGACCCCGAGACGCTGGACCATCCCGGTCGGCATGTATGTGGCCGGGTGGAGCGAGTTGACCATCACGTTCGACCCCTTCAACTCCTCGTGCAGGTCGAGCGTGAACATCACCTGCGCGAGCTTGCTCTGCGCGTACGCGCGTCGCCCGCTGAAATCGTCCTCGATCATCACGTCGTCGAAGTCGATCGGCCGCTGCGCGAGCGAGGAGACGTTCACGATCCGCGAGGGCACGCTCTCCTCGAGAAGCGGAAGCAGCGTGCGGGTCAGCAGGAAGGTCGACAGGTAGTTGACTTGAAAGCGATACTCGTGGCCGTCCTCCGAGAGCCACCGCTCATCGGGGGCCGAGCCGAACCCGGCATTGTTCACCAGGACATCGAGTCGGTCGTAGTCGCGCAGGATCGCCTCGGCGAGCGCCCGCACCTGGGCGAACGAGGCGAGGTCGGCCGCGTAGAACCGTGCGCTTCCCCGCCCTTCGGCCTCGATCTCGGCGACGAGCGCTTCGCCGCGCTCTCGGTTCCGACCGTGGACGATGACGTGCGCGCCATCCGCGGCGAGCCGCCGGGCGACCTCGCGACCGAGGCCCCCGGTCGAGCCGGTCACCAGGATCACGGGCTCCGGGTCCTGCGCTTCGAGCGCGGGGGGCACGGCGCCGGTAGCCACCGCCACGACGGCGGCGGCGAGCCCGAGCACCCGCCTCGGCGCGCGGCGCGTGGCTGAGGTGCTCGCGGGCGTTCGGGAGTCGCGGGTCACGAAGGAGTCGTCGGCCATCGGGTCTCCTGCGGTTCTGGTCGCGTCCATTCAGGGTCGTTCCGTCAGGGGCGGCGTCGTCGGGGGCGGTCGTCGGTGACGCGTCGCCTGTTCGTACGCGTATCCGAAGCGGAGGAGCTGGTGCTCGGCGAACGCCCGCCCGAGGAGCTCGAGCCCCACGGGGAGCCCGGCCTCGGTGAACCCGGCGGGCACGGTGAGCGCCGGGAACGCGAGGACGGGGCTCAAGGCTCGGTTGTCGCCCAGACCGTAGTCGTCGGCGGGCGCCGGGTTCGTCTCCACGTCGAGCGCGATCCGACTCGGCGGGTGGTCGAACGTCGGGTAGACCACGGCGTCGAGATCGTGGTCGGCCAGGGTCTGCATGAAGGCGATCCGTAGGGCATCGCGACCGACGACGTACTCCGCATACCCGGCCTCGTCGGTCGAGCGACCGATGAGGTGCATCAAGCCGGCGGCCCGCCACGGATTGACGACACCCGAAGCGAGGATCGACTTGAGGGTGCGATAGGGGGCGCCGGGGTGCTGCGCCAGGTAGTCGTCCGTCGCGCGCTCCGTCTCGAATCGATTGGTGGCGGCGAGCGCGTTCACCGTCTCGAGCCCCTCGATCGAGACGGAATCCACGATCTCCGCGCCCGCCCTCCGCAGATCGTCGACCGCACGCGAAAAGACGGCGTGCACCGAGCGGTAGTCGGCGGACGTGGGGTCCGCGTTCGAGTCCATGGGCTCGCGGATCACCCCGATCCGAGCCCCGCGCAGCGCATCGGACTCCAGACCGGCGGCGTAGGATTCCGGCACCTCGCGGGCCGCATAGGCCGTGACCGGGTCGTTCGGGTCGTACCCCGCGATCGCATCGAGCACGATCGCCGCGTCGGTGACGGTCCGCGTCATCGGACCCATCGTGTCCGTGGTGGGGTTCGCGGGCATCATCCCGTGCCGGCTGACCAGCGGCACGGTCGGTCGCAGCCCGACCAGGCTCTGGACCGCGGCCGGACCCCGAATCGATCCGCCGGTGTCTTCGCCGATCCCCACCATCCCGAAGTTCGCGGCCACCCCGGACCCCGTGCCTCCGGACGAGCCGCTCGGGTTTCGATCCGGTGCGTAGGCGTTTCGGATCACGCCGAAGGCCGAGCCCACGTACCGCGACGCCAGCTCGCCCATGTTGGTCTTCGCGAGGATCAGCGCGCCGGCCTCCTCCAGTCGAGTGACGATCGTGGCATCCCGCGCCGGCACGAAGTCGGAGAACAACGCCGAGCCGTAGGTGGTCGGCATGTCGTCCGTCTCCACCTGATCCTTGAGCAGCACCGGGATGCAGTGGAGCGGCCCCGCGAGGCCATCGCTCGCCAGCGCGGCGTCGAGGCGGTCCGCGGTCTCGAGCGCCCGGGAGTTGATCGTCTGTACCGCGTTCAGCCTCGGACCCTGCTGGTCGTACGCCTCGATTCGAGCCAGATACCGCTCGACCAGCGTTCGACACGTGAGGTCGCCGGCCCGCATCGCGGTATGTACGTCGGCGATGGTGGCTTCTTCCAGCTCGAAGGGCTGCGCGGCGAGCGGACTCGAGACCACGAGAAGGGCCGCGAGGAGGACTCGGAAGGGACGAGCGGTCGTGTGACGCATGTTGGGCCTCGATCGAAGTGCGTAGCGCGTCAAGCTGCGCGTCGTATCGACCGCGTCAAGGTGGGAGCGGCGGAGTCGCCGGACCGCGACCGGGTCGGTCGCGGGGGCGAGTCGGACCCGCGCGGTGCGACCGGCGGGCCCGATTCACGAAGGCTGCTAGAAGTCGTTCGGCCGAACCGTCTTTCTGCCGTTGGCCGTGCAGCGCTTCTGTGCATCTTTGATGAGATCGTGAACTCTATCGTTGAGCGCGTCCAACGCATCCCCGCTCACGTTGAGTCCCGACGACTTCAAGGCGTCCTTGGTTTTCGATCCCACCAAGAGCATGTCCTTGGCCATTCAAACCCCTCCCAAATTGCGGTTAGACAGCGGTGTACGGCTGTTTGAGATCCCTGAAGCTAACCTCTCCCGGCGGCCAGGCCCACCCGAGCGAGTCGGGAGGGCCCCCGGCGCGAGGGTGTTCGCACCTCCATACGCGTACTATCCTCCACGCTCGTGCCCGACCAAAGGGCCGGTCCGCCGAAACGTCGCCGGGCCGGACCGAAGGACCCTTCGATGGAGACACACCGAAGATGAGGATGACCGCGTTCCTCCGCCGCGGCGCGCTCGCCGCGACCGCGCTCATGTTCCTGACGCTCCCCGCGACCGCGCAGAGCGAGCGACCGGAGACGACCCCCCGCGGAGCCGACGAGGGAGATGGTCCCTACGATCGCCTCATCCTCCGCGGCGTCACGGTCATCGACGGCACGGGCGCGCCGCCGCAGGGTCCGATGGACATCGTGATCGAGAACGATCGCATCGCATCGATCCGGAGCGTCGGGTACCCGGGTCTCGAGGTCGACGAGGACCGACGTCCGGACCTGGAGGTCGAGGGCGACCCCGACGCCAACGTCCAGGAGATCGACCTGTCGGGACACTACGTGATGCCGGGATTCATCGACATGCACGCGCACACCGGCGGCGTCCCCAAGGCGTCGCAGCCGGAGTACGTGTACAAGCTGTGGATGGCGCACGGCATCACGACGTCGCGCGGCGTCGGACACGGACCGATGATGTGGGCGCTCGGCGAGAAGGCGAAGGCGGCGCGCAACGCGATCGTCGCGCCTCGGATGTTCACGTACGCGCGTCCCGGCGAGGCGTGGGAGAACGGCTCGGTCGACACGCCGGAGAAGGCGCGCGAGTGGGTCCGCTGGGCCGCGACCCAGGAGGTCGAGGGTCAGCGGATCGACGGGCTCAAGCTCGGCTCGTACGATCCGCCGATCATGGAGGCGCTGATCGACGAGGCCAAGCAGCACGGACTGGGAACCGTCGCCCACCTCGGCCAGATGGGGGTCGGCCGGATGACCGCGCTCGATGCGGCGGAGATCGGGCTCGACATGATGACCCACTACTACGGGCTCTTCGAGTCGATGCTGTCGGACTACAGCGTCCAGGACTGGCCGCTCGACTACAACTACGGCAACGAGCAGCACCGGTTCGGGAACGTCGCCCGTCTCTGGGACCAGATCGACGGGCCGGGCTCCGAGAGCTGGAACGCGCTCCAGGAGCGGTTCCTCGAGCTCGGCTTCGGGATCGACCCCACGATGACGATCTACGAGGCGAGTCGCGATCTCATGCGCGCCCGCAACGCCGATTGGCACGAAGACTACACGCTCCCGAGCCAATGGGACTTCTACCAGCCGAGCCGGGCCGCGCACGGATCGTACTGGTTCTACTGGACGAGCGAAGACGAGGCCGAGTGGCAGCAGTTCTACAACGTGTGGATGCAGTTCCTGAACGAGTACAAGAACCGCGGCGGAATCGTGACCACGGGCTCGGACTCGGGCTTCATCTACAAGCTGTACGGGTTCGACTACATCCGGGAGCTCGAGCTGCTACGCGAAGCCGGCTTCCATCCGGTGGAGGTGATTCGCTCGGCCACGCTCTACGGCGCACAGGAGCTCCACGACCCCAAGGGGACGCGACCGGACTTCGGGATCATCCGAGAGGGACTCAAGGCCGACTTCGTGGTCGTGGATGAGAACCCGCTCCAGAACCTCAAGATCCTGTACGGCACCGGGGCCGAGCGGCTCAACGACGAGACCGGCGAGAACGACCGCGTCGGCGGCATCAAGTACACGATCAAGGACGGGATCGTGTACGACGCGCAGCGGCTGCTCGCGGACGTGCGAGAGATGGTTCGACAGGCCAAGGCCGAGCTCGCCACTCAGCAGGACAACTAGCTCCCTACCGGTAGAGCGTGCGTATGAAGCGAGTGCTTTGGGCTTGTGTGCTTTTGATCACGTCCTCCGCCTGCCGTGGGTCCGCGGGTGACTCCGATGCGCGAACGATCCAACCGGGCGCGCCCGGTGAGGCGAGTCGGGTGCTGACCACCGAGGAGGCCGCAGGGCTCGAGCACCCGGTCCACAGCGAGGCCGACGTGCGCTTCATGCAGGGGATGATCCCGCACCACGCGCAGGCGCTCGAGATGGCGGCGCTGATCCCGGAGCGCACCGAGAACCGCATGATCCGTCTGCTCGGCCAACGGATCGAGATCTCGCAACGCGACGAGATCGCACTCATGGGCCGTTGGCTCGAGGAGCGTGGCGAGGCCGTACCCGAAGTCGGCATGGGCCACGCGCACGGGCTGGAACAGGACCATCTGATGCCCGGTATGCTGAGCTCCGCGCAGATGGCCCAGCTCGCCGACGCCCGCGGCACCGACTTCGATCGGTTGTTCCTCGAGCTGATGATCGGTCACCATGAGGGAGCCCTCGTCATGGTCGCCGAGCTCTTCTCCAGCGTCGGCGGGGGTCAAGAGACGGTGGTCCACCGCTTCGCGTCGGATGTCGACGCGGATCAAGACATGGAGATCCAACGGATGCGGAGCCTGCTCGCCGAGTTGCCGTAGCGCGACTCCGGCCTCCGGCGCCGCGACCCCGCCAGAACCAGAACCGATGACCGAAGGACGAAAGATGCGATCCCAGCGAGACACCAGGAAAAGGGATGTTCGGCCGCTCGCGGCCCGGCCGCGGACGGGACTCGTGCTCGGGCTGTCCGTCGCCTTGATCGCCGGGAGCGCGGTCGCGGCGCAGCAGACGGAGCCGCCGCCGGCCGAGCCGCTTTGGGAGTGGGATCCGGACGATCCGCGTATCGGGCTCGGCGCCGGCATCTACGACGCCGAGGAAGCGATCTCGAATCTCGATCACCTGCTCCGCATGCCGAAACCCGATGCGTTCCTCACGTCGGAGGCCGGGGGTCGCGGGCCCACGAACAGCGATCTCGCCTTCCGGGACGACCTCGTGTTCCAGGGCAGCTACTGGGGGTTCCAGATCTTCGATGCATCGGATCCTTCGTCGCCCGAATATCTCGTCGGCGTGGTCTGCCCCGGGGGCCAAGGCGACCTGTCGGTGCACGGCGATCTGCTCTTCATGTCGGTCGAGCAGACGGCGGGGCGTCTGGACTGCGGCACGGCAGGGGTACAGGACACCGTCAGCGCGGAGCGGATGCGCGGCGTTCGCATCTTCGACATCTCCGACATCCGGAACCCGCGGCAGGTGAAGACGGTGCAGACGTGCCGGGGCTCGCATACGCACACGCTCGTCACGGACCCACGCGATGACTCGCACGTCTACATCTACGTGTCCGGGACGGGACGCGTTCGATCTCCCGACGAGCTGCCCGGGTGCTCGAGCGCCGAGCCCGAGGAGGACGACAACACGTCGCTGTTCCGGATCGAGATCATCGAGGTGCCCGTCGACCGACCCGAGGACGCGGAGATCGTCAACATGCCCCGGATCTTCGCCGACAGCGAGACCGGGGAGATCGCGGGTCTGTGGACGGGTGGAGACCACGGCGATGGCACGCAGCAGACTCGACGGACCAACCAGTGCCACGATATCACGGTGCGCTCGGACCTCGGCTTGGCTGCGGGCGCCTGTTCGGGGAACGGCATCCTGCTCGACATCTCGGACCCCGAGAACCCGGTGCGGATCGATCAGGTGATCGATCCCAATTTCGCGTACTGGCACTCGGCCACGTTCAACAACGACGGCACCGCCATCATCTTCACCGACGAGTGGGGCGGCGGCGGCGCGCCGCGCTGCCGTGGCTCGGACCCCGAGACCTGGGGGGCGAACGCGATCTTCCGGATCCGCGACCGCAAGATGGAGCTCGCCGGCTACTACAAGCTGCCGGTCCCCCAGACGGAGCAGGAGAACTGCGTCGCGCACAACGGCTCGCTGATCCCGGTCCCGGGTCGAGACATCATGGTGCAGGCCTGGTATCAGGGCGGTGTGTCGATCTTCGACTTCACGGACCCGGAGAACCCGTTCGAGATCGCGTACTTCGACCGGGGTCCGCTCGACGCCGTCGAGATGCTGAGCGGCGGCTACTGGTCGACGTACTGGCACAACGGCGCGATCTACGGCGCCGAGATGGCGCGCGGGGTCGACGTTTTCCGTCTCACGCCGAGCGAGCACCTCTCGCAAGCGGAGATCGACGCGGCCCTCTCGGTCCAGACCGGCGACTTCAACGTCCAGAACCAGCCCGAGATCCGCTGGCCGCCGAGCTTTGCGCTGGCCCGCTCGTATCTCATCCAGATGCAGCGCGACAACGGCATCCCGAGCGAGCTGGAGGAGCGCCTCGTCCCCCTGCTCGATCGTGCCGAGGTGCAGGCTCCGGGGTCGGAGCGGAATGCGACCTTCGACGAGCTCGACGACGTGGCGGAGGAGCTCGAGGCGGCGGGTCGACGCGCGGCCAACGCGGCCGGACCGGGCGACGCGCGTCGGCTTCGGCTGCTGGCCGGGGCGATCCGCGGTCTGACGCGCACGCTCAGGTAAGCCCCCGACACGCGGTGGCGCGCCTCGGCTTCGCCGGCGTCGAGGCGCGCGCGCCGTCGTTTCGCCCGTGAGACGCGAAGAGCGACACCTCGGTCTCTTCGGGGCGACCGCCGTCGGCGTGGGTGCCATCGTGGGCGGTGGCATCCTCGCCCTGGCCGGCGTGGCGTTCGCGACCACGGGTCCGAGCGCGATCGTCGCGTTCGGGCTCAACGGCGTCATCGCGTTGTTGACGGCGCTGAGCTTCGCGGACCTTTCCCGCCGTTTCCCCGAATCCGGTGGGACGTATACGTACGCGAAGAAGGTGCTCTCGATCGAGGTCGCCTTCGTCGTAGGGTGGGTCGTGTGGTTCGCGTCGATCGTCGCTGGCGTCCTCTACTCGCTCGGGTTCGCGTCCTTCGCGGCCGAGGGGATCGAGCGGCTCCTCGCCGCGTCGGATGTCACGGCGGACTGGATCCGGGGACCCGTGATCCGGGCTGCCTTGGCGCTGGGCGGCATCGCGCTCTATACGAGCGCGCTCGCCCGTCGCGCGTCGGGGGGCGGCAACGCGGCGACCGTCGGCAAGGTCCTGGTCTTCGCGATCCTGATCGCGGGCGGGGTCTGGGGGTGGATCGCCGGATCCCCAGCGGCGCTCTTCGACCGACTCGACCCGTTTCTGTCCGCCGGCCCGACCGGGTTGATCCAAGCCATGGGGTACACGTTCATCGCGCTCCAGGGCTTCGACCTGATCGCCGCGGCCGGCGGGGAGGTCCGCGATCCGCAGCGTACGCTGCCGCGCGCCATGTACCTGTCGCTCGCCATCGCGCTCGCCATCTATCTCCCGCTCCTGTTCCTGCTCGCGACCGTCGGAGCGCCCGAGACGGGTGTCGCGGACGCGGCCAGGGACAACCCAGAGGGGCTCGTCGCCGAAGCCGTCGGCCGCTTCATGGGACCCACGGGGTACTGGCTTGTGATCGTGGCCGGGGTGCTG
>JAKSCH010000081.1 GCA_022360695.1 Gemmatimonadota bacterium | reverse complement strand
TGTTCGGACCCTCTGGGGTCTCGATCGGGCACATTCGCCCGTAGTGCGAATAGTGGACGTCCCGCACCTCGAACCCGGCGCGCTCGCGCGTCAGGCCGCCGGGGCCGAGCGCGCTGAGCCGCCGTTTGTGCGTCAGCTCCGACAGCGGGTTCGTCTGGTCCATGAACTGGCTGAGCTGCGAGCTCCCGAAGAACGCCTGGATCACGGCACTCACCGTGCGCGCGTTGACCAGGTCGTCGATCGAGATCTTCTCGGGGTCGCTGTTGATCGACATGCGCTCCCGGACGAGACGGGCCATCCGCGACAGTCCTACCGAGAACTGGTTCGCGATCAGCTCGCCGATCGACCGCACGCGACGGTTTCCGAGGTGATCGATGTCGTCCGTGTAGCCACGCCCCTCGTGCAGCTCGATCAGGTAGCGAATGATCGCGACGAAGTCGGACGGATCGAGCACGACGAGGTCCTCATCGGGCACCTCGAACTCGAGCAGCCGATATACGTCCTTGAGCCGGTGGTTGACCTTGTGACGCCCCACGCGACCGAGGTCGTAGCGCTTCGGGTTGAAGAACAACCGGTCGAGCGCCGTGCGCGCCGTCTCGAGGTTCGGGGCCTCGCCCGGTCGTACCAACGAATAGATCGAGTGCAGGGCCGCGGCTTCGCTGCCGGTCGGATCCTTGGCGAGCGTATTCCGGAGCAGGGGCGACTCGCCCCGGGGCCCACCCGTGAACACGAGCGCTTCGCGGACCTTCTTCTTCTTGAGCTTCTCGAAGAGCTTGGCGTCGAACAGGGCGCCCCTGTCCGCCAGCACCTCCCCCGTCTTCTCGAGGGCGACGTCCGCGGCGAGCTGCGGGCTCGAGCTCCAGTCGCGTCGCATCGCGAGATCCTCGTACGTGCCGCGCAGCGGTACGAACGTGGCGCTCGAGTACACCTCGAGCTCGGCGACCTCGGCACGATCCAGACGCTCGATCGCCTCTTCGGTGAGCGTTTCACCCCGGCGGACCACGAACGCGTCCTCCTCGGAGAACACCTGCACGGTCTCCACCCCGGCCTCGGTGACCCGCCGCACGAGCTCTGCATCGACGAGATCACCGATGGCGGCGATCGGCTCCCCGCCCTCGGGATCGGGCACATCCGCACCGAGCCAGCGGGGCTCCTCCGGGTCGGGCTCGAACCCCTCCAGCGAGAGGTCGTCGGCCTCGTATTCGTAATCCTCGTTCACCACGGTCGTCGCGAGCAGCGTGCCCGTGAACTCGCGTCGACCGGAGCCGTCGTCACCCGAGCCCTCCAGCGACACGTTGCGCCGCTTGTAGAAGAGGTTGAGGACGTCCACGTCTCGCCCGTAGCCGAACGCGCGTAGCAGCGCGGTCGCCGGGAACTTCTTCTTCTTGTCGATGTGGACGTGGATCACGTCGTGGATGTCGAGCGTGAACTCCACCCACGAGCCGCGGAACGGGATGATCCGAGACGAGAACAGCCGCGTGCCGTTCGGGTGCACGCTCTCCTCGAAGACGACCCCGGGCGAACGGTGCAGCTGGCTGACGATGACGCGCTCGGCACCATTGACCACGAACGTGCCCTGGTCGGTGAGCAGCGGCAGATCGCCGAGGTAGACCTCTTTCTCGAGGATGTCTCCGGGCCGCTTCTCTCCGTCCTCACCCACCGACTCGAACACGACGAGCCGTAGACGGGCCTTGAGCGGCGCCGCGTACGTCATGTCCCGCTCGATGCACTCCTCGACGGAATACTTCGGTTCGCCGAGCCCATAGCTCATGAACTCGAGCGAGAAGTTCTCGTTCACATCGGTGATCGGGAAGATCTCTCGGAAGACGCGCTCGAGCCCGAGGTCTCGGCGCTCGTCTTCTATCTCTTCCGTCTGTAGCAGTCGCTCGAACGCCTCACGCTGCACGTCGAGGAAGTGCGGCATGCGCATCGAGCGATCCAGCTTCGCAAAGGAGACTGAAGGTCTGCCGTTCGTCGTCAAAGCGTACCTCTCCTAGACCCTGCATGCTCAGGGGAGATGCACGGTGCGGAACTGCGTCCACGGGAGAACGCAGCGCCTCGTGCTGTAGGGTGGTCGGCCCCTCGCTCGCCCGCCGAAGGGGCGAGGGCGAGGGGTCGGATGCCGGATCCGGCCACGTCGGGTGGAGCGACTACTTGAGCTCCACCATGGCGCCCTGCTCTTCGAGCTTGGACTTGACCTCTTCGGCCTCTTCCTTGGTGACGCCCTCTTTCACCGTGCCGGGCGCGTTGTCGACGAGCTCCTTGGCCTCCTTCAGCCCCAGGCTCGTGACCTCGCGGACGACCTTGATCACCTGGATCTTCTTGTCGCCTACGGTCGACAATACCACATCGAACTCGGTCTTCTCTTCTTCGGCGACACCACCGCCGCCGCCACCGCCGCCCATGACGGCCACGGGTGCCGCGGCACTCACACCGAACGTCTCTTCCATCTTGTCCTTCAGCTCGGCCGCCTCGAGCACCGTCAGCGAGCCGATTTGCTCCAAGAGATCGTCAACTTTGGACATGTTCTTCCGTTCCTCGGGTCCTTGCGTACCAGGCGCCTTCGACGCCCGCTCGGGTCAAGCCGATTCGTTCTTCTTCGCTACCTGATCGATCATGTCTGCGATGTCGCGCATGAGCGCGTTCAACGCGCCCGCCATCCCCGCCACACCGGCGGTGAGCGAACCGGCGATCGATCCCAGTAGCTGCTCACGCGGCGGGAGGTCGGCCAGGTGGCCGATCTCCACGGGCGTGACTTCGGCACCGTCGATCACGCCGATCTTGAAGACCGGTCGGTCCTCGTGCTCCTTGGCGAAGTCCTTGACGACCTTCGCCGGCGCGACCGGATCGCTCTCGCTCATGAGCAGCCCGGTCGGTCCTTCCAAGTGCTCACTGAGATCGGGCAGATCGAGCCCTTCCAGCGCGCGCTTCATCAACGTGTTCTTGACGACGCGATAGCCGAGCCCTTCCTCGCGCAGCTTCGACCGGAACTCCGTCATCGACTTCACGCTCAAACCGGTGAAGTCGGTGAGATAGATCGTGCCGCTCCCTTTGAGCTGCTCGTTGAGCTCCTCGGTGACGCGTTTCTTATCTTCGAGTCTCATCGATCTATCGGTAGAGGTTGTCGTCGATCGAGACGCCGGGGCCCATCGTGCTGGCGACCGTCACGCTCCTCACGTAGCGGCCCTTGGACGCGGCCGGCTTGAGACGAACGATCTCGTTCATCAGCGCATCGAGGTTCTCGGCGAGGCTGTCGATGTCGAAGCTCACCTTCCCGATGGGCGCGTGGACGTTCCCCGTCTTGTCGACGCGAAACTCGATCTTGCCGCCCTTCGCATCGCGGACCGCCTTGCCGATCTCCATCGTGACGGTCCCGGCCTTCGGCGTCGGCATGAGACCGCGGGGACCCAGCACGCGACCCAGCTTCGCCACGTCCTTCATCAGATCCGGCGTGGCAACCGCCACGTCGAAGTCGAGCCAGCCGCTCTCGATCTTCTCGATGTAGTCCGTGCCGACGTAGTCGGCGCCCGCCTCTTCGGCTTCGGCGGCTTTGTCTCCCTGGACGAGCGCGAGCACGCGCATCGCCTTGCCCGTCCCGGCCGGCAGGATGACCGTGCCGCGGACGACCTGGTCCGCCTTTCGCGGATCGACGCCGAGACGGACCGCCGCCTCGACAGTCTCATCGAAGCCGGCGAACGCCATCTCCCGCACCCGCGCCAACGCGTCCTTCGGCTCGACCGGACCGTTCTCGACGACCGCTTCCGTGGCGGCCCGGTACTTCTTGCCGTGCTTCGGCATAGTCCTCGGTCTCCGAATCAGTCGGCCAGCTCGATCCCCATGGATCGAGCCGTGCCGGCGATCATTCGCATCGCGGCCTCTTCGTCCGCCGCGTTGAGATCCTTCATCTTGATCTGCGCGATCTTGCGCAGCTGGTCCTTCGTGACCTTGCCCACCTTGTCCCGGTTCGGCTCGGCCGACCCCGAGGCCAGCCCGAGCTCCTTCTTCAAGAGCTCGGCGGCCGGAGGCGTCTTCGTGATGAAGGTGAAGGTCCGGTCCTTGTAGACCGTGATCTCCACCGGGATGATCGTCCCCGAGTCCTGCTGCGTCTGGGCGTTGAACGCCTTGCAGAAGTCCATGATG
>JAKSCH010000045.1 GCA_022360695.1 Gemmatimonadota bacterium | reverse complement strand
GGCTCGGCCTCGAACGCGATGCCGACGGTCTCGATCCGAAGCCGGGCGCGCGCGCGCGCGTGCAGAAGCTGGAGAAAGAAGAGCTCCTCGAACGCGAGCCGGCGGCGGGCCGGCTCGGGCTCGTTCAGGTCCGGTGGTCGGTGGAGCGTCTCGAGCGCCGCGGCGAGCGGTGGCAACCGCAGCTCCGCCCGCCAGGTCTCGGGCAGCGGGTCGCGCTCGCCGAGCTCCTCGAGCATGCGGGTGAGGTTGGCCTCCACGACGCCCCGTACCTGTCGGTGCGTCAGTCCCTCGGTGGCCGGGTAGACGGGGAAGATGCGTCCTTCGCTCGGTCGATCTCCGTTCGCGTCCTCCGAGCCGCGGGCCAGCACGGTGTGCTCGCGCGGTTGCATCTGGCGGCCGTGGAAGAAACGGATCGGACCCGACACGAGCAGCACGTCGCCGCGCTCGATGGTTCGATCGAGCCACGGTCGTCCCGGCCACGCGCACTCGATGTGACCGCTCTCGTCGCGCACCACGGCCCGGAAGACGCGGAGCTTTCGTCGCGTGGGGATGACGCCCTTCGAGACCACGGTGCCGATGACCGTGGCGTCGTCGCCGGTCTCGAGATCGGCGATCGCGTCGACCGTGGTCGCGTCTTCGTAGCGGTGCGGAAGGTGATACAGCAGATCGTGACCCGTGTGGACTCCCATCTGCGCGAAGCGCTCGGCGCGGCGTGGACCCACCCCCTTCAGGTACTGGACGGCGCCGGTCAGCAGCGAGCGGGCCGGGGTCATCGGTCCGCCGAGAGGATCTTCTCGACGTAGACGTCGGGCGAGAACGGCTCGAGGTCTTCGACGGCCTCGCCGGTGCCCAGGAACCGGACGGGCACCTCCAGATCGCGGACGACCGACAGCACGGTCCCGGCCCGGGCGCTGCTGTCGAACTTCGCCAACACGAGCCCGCTCAGCTCGAGCGCTTCGCCGAATTGCCGCGCCTGGTTCATCACGTTCTGCCCGGACGTGGCGTCGACGACGAGCAATCGTTCGTGCGGCGCGCCTTCGACTTGTCGTCCCAGCACGCGATCGATCTTCTGGAGCTCTTGTAGCAGATCCGTCTGGGTGTGCAGCCGACCGGCCGTGTCGACGATGGCGCAGTCCGCGCCGCGCGCCTTGGCCGCTTCGATGGCGTCGAACGCGACGGAGGCGGGATCCGCCCCCTCGCCGCCGCCCACGAAGTCGGCGCCGAGTCGATCCGCCCACGTCTGGAGCTGCTGCTGCGCCCCGGCCCGAAAGGTGTCGGCCGCGGCGAGCAGCACCCGATCGCCGGTGGACTGCATCATGTGCGCGAGCTTGGCCACGGTCGTCGTCTTCCCGACGCCGTTGACGCCGAGCACGAGCACGACGGCGGGGGGTCCGCCACCCGAGAGGGCGCTCGCCAGGCCACCCGTCGACCCTCCCTCTTCGAGGAGCGTCCGGATCCGACCGGAGAGCACGTCGCGCAGATCCTCCTCGGTCTTCACCTTCCCGCGGTCGACGGCGCGTTGGAGATCGTCCACCAGCTCCATGGCGATGTCGACGCTGAAATCGGCTTCGAGGAGGACCTGCTCGAGACGCTCGAGGGCGGCATCATCGAGCCCGCCGTCGACGATCGTGTTGACGTCGGTGAGGGCGAAGTCGACGAGACGTCGCCAAAGGGCCCGCCTCGGTCGCTCCGATCTCAGGTCCATCGCGTCGCGTCCGCCCACGTCGGCCTACCGGAGCCCGATCCGGTGACGCCACACCCACTCGGCACAGAGCAGCGCGACCGCCAGCGCGAAGGGCCATACGGGCCGCGGCACGCGGACCTCGACCTCCGGACGCTCGGTCGCGGCGGCGACGAGCGCGATGGGATCGACGGCCGGGCCGGCCAAGAGCTCGCGCGCATCGGCCGCCACCTCGAGCGGTCGGACGACCTCGACGGCGCCGTCGGGCCCCGTCGCCATGACCCGCGCTTCGTACCGACCGACCCCGAGCTGCGGGCCGACGACGCGCGGCGGCGGCTCCGACCACGTCCGAGCCCATACCTCGGAGCCCGCTCCATCCACGATGGTGATCGAGAGATCCGTGACGCCGGGTCGGATCCGCCAGGCGGGCGGACGACCGACGCCCGGGCGATCCACCAGCCCGGCGAGCCGGGGCGTCGCCCCCTCCACGAGCCACCCGACGACGCCGCTGAAGGCGGCCTCGTAGACACGTCGCGGCCCCTCTCCGCGGAGGGCCCAGCGCCACCATTCCGAGGCGGCGGAGACGGCCCACCGTCGGTCGCCCCGCTCGCCGGCGGTCATCAGCGGTCGCGCCTCGCCGCGTCGGTTCCGGTTCGCGGTGATCACGGTCCAGCGGCCCGGTGGCTCGATCGCGTAGAGGTCGCGGACGGGGGGCAACGGATCGAGCTCCTCGTCGGCGATCAGCGGAGAGGCCGGGCTCGCCGGGATCGGGGGCATCGCGTACCACTCGCCCGGGAGCGGACCGGTGAGCCGGGCACCGATGCCCGGGATCTCCCCGGGTCCCTTGGCGAGCACGAGCGTCCGCGAGTGCGATCGGAGCGCGGCCGCGACCCAACCGGGGAGCGTCCCGAGCGGCCCCTGGACGACCAGCAGACGGGTGCCGGCGAGCGCGCGACGCGTCCGGGCCTCATCGACCACCCGCGGACGCTCCGACATCTCGAGGAACCGTCCGTCCGCCAGCCGCAGATACCCGCGGGCGCCGCCCAAGACCAAGCGATCGAGCGCGGGGACGAGAAAGCGCGCTTCCCAATCCGGCTCGGTCGAGATCAGGATCGCGCCGCCCGCCGACTCGGAGACCTCGATCCAGGTCGCGGCGCGATCCGACGCGCCGAGGGGATCGACCGGGTCGGTGATCACCGCCTCGAACCGTTGCCACGCCGGCTCGTCGCTCGGGTTGTCGGGGACGAAGGCGATCTCGGCGCGACCGATGCGGCCCGGCGTCGGCCGCGGCGTCACGGTGCGCGCGACGACCTGGTCGTCTCGACGGAGCTCGACGGTCACGCTGTCGGGGAGCGCGGCGGGACCGCCCCCGGCGCCCAGCTCCACCGTGACGCGCAGCGTATCGCCGGAGCGCGCGCGCTCCGGCGCGAGCAGACCTGCGACGCCCACGCGGGACACCTGGGTCGACGTCCGGATCTCGCGTACCCCCAGGCCGAGTCGCTCGGCCGTCGCGATCGCCTCGGTCCGGTCGGTCAGGTCGCCGTCGGTGAAGACCCACACGCTGTCCGCGCCGCCGAGCCGGGCGGCCTCGAGGGCCGGCGCGAGTCGGCTCGCCTGCCCCTCCGCCGGAACGGTCTCGACCGAGTCGAGCGCGGTCGGCTGCGGACCATCTCCGAACAGATACACCCGCTCGGGCGCGAATCCAGCGAGCAGCGTGCGGGCCGAATCGAGCCTGGCCCGATCGTCCGTCGGATCGGCGGGGAGCGCCATGCTCCGCGAGACGTCGAGCAACGCCACGCGGGTCGGGGCTCCGACCGTCCCACCGCGGAGTGCGGGGAGCGACAGACCGCCGAGGACGAGAAACACCGCGAGTGCGCGGAGGATCGCCGGACCGGCTCGCCCGGGTACCCGCTCTTCCCGCCCGATGTACGCCCACGCCGCGAGCGCCATGGCGAGCAGCGCGAACAGCCCCCACACGAGCGCACTCATCGCGCGGAGACGACGAGCGAACGGGGGGTCACGACGTGCGGACCGGCGAAGTGATCGAGTTCACGACCCTATTCTAGCCGGGCCGGCCCGCCGGGACAGCGTGAGCTAGTCCTGAGTCCGCCTCGGGGTCGTGCCGGTCCCGAGACCCGGCATCGGCAACAGCCGCAGTCGGGAGAGCGCGAACTCGGCCGCCGCGGCGAACTCGTCGCGAAGCTCCTCCGGCACCGGCTCGGCGCGCGGGAAGTTCATCCGCGCGGGGTTCACCTGACGTCCGTTCTGGAGGAACTCGTAGTGGAGGTGGTTGCCGGTCGCGAGACCGGTCGCGCCCACGTATCCGATCACCTGCGCTTGCTCGACCTGCGCGCCGGCGCGGACGCCGCGAGCGATCCCGCTCAGGTGGGCATACCGGGTGCGGAGGTTGTTGGCGTGCCGGATCTCGATCGCGTTCCCGTACCCGCCCCAGGGTCCCGCGCGCGTGACGCGACCGGATCCGGTGGCGCGCACCGGCGTGCCGCGCGGCGCCCCGTAGTCCACGCCCAAATGCGGGCGGGTCCGACGAAGCACGGGGTGGAAGCGCCGCGGGTTGAACCCGCTCGTCACGCGCGCGAGATCGAGCGGCGCGAGGAGAAACTGACCGCGTAGCGCTTCGCCCTCTTCATCGTAGTACTCGACCGGCGCCTCATCGTCGGGTTGAAAGCGGACCGCGACCAGCTCTCGATCCTCGTTTCGAAACTCGGCCGCCAGCACGTTCCCCGAGCGAACCGTGCCATCGGGTCGGACTTCGCGGGCGATGATGATCCGGTACGCGTCGTCGGTTCGGATGTCGCGCCAGAAATCGATCTGCCAGGCGAAGATCTGCGACAGGCGGAACACGACATCGTTGAGCTCGTTGGGCGCGAGACGGTCGACGTCGCCCGAGAGCGCCGCGTCGTAGAGGTTCGAGTCCACGAGACCCGCGAGGACGATGGTATCGCGCGTCACGGGGACGGAATCGAGCCGCGCATCCCAGGGTCGAGGTCCATCCTGACTCGCGAGCAGGTGGAGCGTTCGGTCCCGGTCGAGCCGCAAGCTGATGCGGAGCGGGCCCTCCTCGGGTCGGCTCGTGAACGTGATCTCGGTGCCCGGACGGAAACGCCGCGGGTTCTCGTACTCGGCGATGGTCTCGACCACGTCCAGCATCTCCTGGCCGAACAGACCGAAGGCGCCGAACACGTCGCCCAGCGTTTCGCCCGACTCGAGGCTATGAACCGCGGTGACGGGCGCCGGTGGCGTCGGAACGTCGACGACCTTGATCTCCGGCTCGCCCGCGCACGCCGCCGCGACGACGGACGCGATCACGATCGCGGCGACGCCGTATGTGGTGTTCAGATCGTTCTTTGCCAACGGGACTCCCAACGAGCGGTGCGTCGGGGCCGTCCCACGCGTCGGCCCCGACCGATCAGTCCATCTGTCTCCGAATGAAGGTCGGGATCTCCAGATCTTCCGATTCCTCGCCGGAATCGTTCCAGCCTTCCTCGCCTGGCTCCGCCGCGGGCTCCGCGACCGGGCTCGCACCCGGCTCTTCGACCAACCGCGGTCCCTCGTAGCGTGACCCGATGACGACGCGGTCGGAGGGCACCTCGACGATGCTCTCTTTCGCCGCGGGTACCGTCGCCGCGGGCACCTCGACCGGGAGCGGATCGTCTTCTTCGACCGGCTCGCCGAAGCCCGTCGCGATCACCGTCACGCGGAGCGAGCCCTCGAGCCCCTTCTCGTGCACGACGCCGAAGATCATCTCGCCGTCTTCACCGGCGGCCTCTTGGATGATCGAGTTGATCGTCGTGACTTCATCGATCGTCATGTCGGGGCCACCCGTGATGTTCACCAACACCCCGGTCGCGCCGTTGATGGATACGTTGTCGAGCAGAGGCGAGCAAATCGCCTGCTGCGCCGCGTCGACCGCGCGATCGTCGCCGTCGGCCGCGCCGGTACCCATCAGCGCCGCGCCTCGATTCGACATCACGGTACGCACATCCGCGAAGTCGACGTTCACGTCGCCCGTGACCGAGATGAGATCCGAGATGCCCTGCGTCGCGTGCAGCAGAACTTCGTCGGCCTTCTTGAGCGCCTGTCGGAACGTCGTGTCCTTCCCGACGACCGCGAGCAATCGCTCGTTGGGGACGACGATCATCGTGTCGACCGCGCGTCGCAGCTCGCGCAGGCCCATTTCCGCGTGGCGCATCCGCTTCTTGCCCTCGAAGTGGAACGGCCGCGTGACGATCGCGATGCAGAGCGCGCCCATCTCGCGGGCCATGCGGCCGATGACGGGCGCCGCGCCCGTGCCGGTGCCCCCCCCCCATGCCGGCGGTCACGAACACGAGATCCGACCCCTGGAGCGACGTCTTGATCTCCTCTTCGCTCTCGGCGATCGCCTGACGACCGATCTCGGGTCGCGCGCCGGCCCCCAGCCCGCGCGTGAGCTGCTTCCCGAGCTGGATCTTGATGTGCGAGTTCGAATTCTGAAGCGCCTGCAGGTCCGTGTTCGCGGCGATGAACTCGACGCCTTCGAGCTTCTCATCGATCATGCGGTTCACGGCGTTGCCGCCCGCTCCTCCGACTCCCACCACTTTCATCCGCGCGTTCCGCGCCATGCTGTCATCGAACTCGAAGACCATTTGCACCTCCGCTCCCTTTCCCCTGCTTAATGCTGAGTCGTGAGACAACCGTTAGAAGAATTCACGCAGCCAACCCCCCACGCGGGCGAGCGCTCTCGTCGCGCCGGCGAAACCGCCGCTTCTGTGCTGCGCCGCGCCGTACATCGCCAACCCGACCGCGGTCGCGTGCGACGGCGAGGCCACGCTTTCCACGGTACCGGTGATGCCGGCGCTCGGTACGCCGATACGGACCGGCAGATTGAACACGGACCGCGCGAGATCGTCGGTCGAGGGGAGCGAGGCGCCCCCGCCGGTCAGCACGATCCCGCCACCGAGACGGTCGAGCACGCCCGCCTCGTCCAACTCCTCGTAGACGAGACCCAGGATCTCGTCGAGACGTTGCTCGATGATGTGCGCGAGCAGCTCGCGGCTGACGCGACGGCCCGCCCCGTGGCCGGGTCCGGAGACGTCGAGCTGCTCCTTCGGCTCGACCTCGCTTCGGCGCGCGTTCCCGAAGCGCTGCTTGAGACGACCGGCCTCCTCCTCGGGCACGCCGAGACCGCGCGCGATGTCGCGCGTCACCGAGGACCCGCCCCAGGGCAGCGTGGCGGCGTGGAGCAAGCGACGGCCGACGTAGACGATCACGTCGGTGCTCGCGCCGCCGACCTCGACGAGCGCCACGCCGGCCTCGCGATCGGCGTCGTCGATCACCGCGAGCGAGCTCGCGAGCGGAGCCATCACGAGCTCCTCCGGTCGGTACCCGCTGCGGTCGACGACCTTGGACAAGTCGCGGCAGGCGGTCGAATCGGCGGTGACGATGCAGACGTCGGACTCGAGCCGGGTGGCCATCATGCCGATGGGGTCTTGGATGCCGCCGCGACCGTCGACCGAATACTCCTGGCAGAGCGCGTGGATGAGCTCGAAGCCCGGGCGGACCGGTACGGCCCGGCCGACTTCCTGAACGCGCTTGACGTGAGAGGCGGTGACCTCCGCGCCGGACACGGCGACGACGCCGCGCGAGCGCGAGGTCTCGATATACGCGCTGGGCACGCCGACGTACGACGTCTCGACCTCACGACCGCACATGGTCTCGGCTCGACCCAGGGCGTCGCGGACGGAACCGATGGCCGCCTCGAGGTTGGTGACCGACGGCCCCTTCATCCCCTCGGCGCGCGCCACGCCGACGCCGAGGATCGGGAGCGGCTCGTCCGGCTCGCGACCCGGACGGACCTCCGCGATGACCGCGCAGGTCTTCGTCGACCCGATGTCCACCCCAGCTATCCCCACCCCTTGTATCATCGCCCCTCCGCACGGGTTAGGACAACTTGGCCACTGAAGCGCGCGTCCGCACGTACCACCCGCGGATCCGTGACCTGACCGAGCGCCAACGACACCCGCTCGAGCGCTCGGACCGGTCGCTCGCGGGGGAGCAGCACGACGCCCGCATCGGCGCTCGGGAGCATGAGAAACCGGTAGCTGCCGTCCTCGGTGTAGCTCACCTCGGAGACCACCGACGCGAAGTCGGCGTCGGCGCGCGCCAGTCGATCGATCACCCCGGCGAGCTCTCGCACGGCCGGATCGCGGACCGTGTCGTCTACGACGTCGGCGATCCCGCCGATCACGGGCAGGTCGAGACGCGCATCGGCCACATCGATCGGAAGCAGCCGTCCCTCGGCGTTGACGGGCAGGAGCTCCGGCGTGGCCACGAGCGCGACGGGACGCTTCTCGACGACGACGATCTCGAGCGCGCGAAAGCCGTGACGTCGGATGGTGGCGTCTCGCACCATCGGGTGCGCGCGCACGCGCGCCTCCCACTCGGAGCGGTCGTCCCACACCGACGCTTCCGTCGTGAGCCTCGCGAGCCGCGTGATCTCGGCGGGCGCCACGTAGCGCGTGCCGGCGACGCGGACTTCGGCGACCTGGAACGCCGGGAGCGTCGCCAGGAGCCGTGGCACCCAGACCGGCACCGCCAGCCCCAACGCGCCCGCCGTCAGGACGACGAAAACGCGGCGGCGCGCGCGACGGGTCAGCCGCTCCGCGAGCGCGATCATCGAGCCCCGACCTCCGCCAGTCGATCCGGCTCGAACCCCCACAGGCGGATCTCGGGCTCGAGCCAGATCCCGAGCTGCTCGTGCGCGCGGCGACGAGTCTCGACCATCAGGTCCAGCACGTCGTCCGCCCGGGCGTCCCCGAGGTTGACGATGAAGTTGGAATGGCGCTCGGCGATCTGGGCGCCCCCGATCCTCGCCCCGCGCATCCCCACCTCGTCCACGACCTCCCACGCCGAGCCGTGCGGCGCGCCGGGGTTCTTCCAGGTCGATCCGACCGATGGGAGGTCGTACACCTGGTCGCGCACCTTGCGCTCGCGGAACCCGAAGTGCTCCTCGCGTACCGCCCGAGGATCGCCTTCCTCGGCCGTGAAGCGCGCGCGGACGAAGATCCACTCGTCCGGCAGGGCCACGCTCCGGTACGACGGGTTCGCTTCGGACGCATCGACCCGAACCAGCTCACCGTCGGGCGTCACCGCCTCGGCCCACTCGACGCGGTGCCACAGCCAGTCCTCCCGGGCGCCGGCGTTCATCCGAAGGCCGCCGCCCACGGTCCCCGGGACGGCCTCGAGGAAGTAGAAGCCGACCCGCGCCGACTTGCGGGCCGCGCCGGCCAACGCCGGGAGCTTGGTCGCGGCCCCGGCGCGGATCGCGCCGTCCTCCAGATCGAGCTCGCCGAACCGGCCCCCCAGGATGAAGAGCGCGAACCGGAGACCGGACTCCGCGATGAGGACGTTGGCGCCGGTCCCGAGGACGGCGTAGGGCGCGCCTCCGAGATCGGCGAGGGCGGACCGCAGCTCCTCGATCGACGCGGGTCGCGCCAAGCGGTCCGCCGGACCACCGATGCGGTACCGCGCGAGCCGCGCCAGCGGGACGTCACGTTCCCACCGCACCGTCGACTCGCCTTTCCGCCGCCGCATGGGCGATCGCGGTCACGTCGCCGGCTCCCATGTAGGCGATCACGCGGGGTCCGACCGACGCCCCGGGGAGCGCCTCGGCCTCGGGACGGTCGATGTGCGCGACGGTCGACCCGGCGGCGTCGACGATCAGCGACGACGTCACCCCCTCGATCGGCGCCTCCCGCGCCGGATAGATCGGGAGCACGCGCGCCTGATCGGCGGCCTCGAGCGCCGCGCCGAAGTCCGCGGCGAAATCGCGCGTCCTCGTGTACAGATGCGGCTGGAACACGACCGTGAGCGCCGCCTCGGGGTGCGCGTCGCGGAGCGCGGCGATCGAGGCCGCCACCTCGGTCGGGTGGTGCGCGTAGTCGTCGAAGATGACGAGGTCGTCCCACGCGCCGAGCCGCTCGAGACGACGACCGATCCCGGCGAACGAGCGCAGCCCTTCCGCGAGACGATCGGGCTCGCCGCCCTGGAGCAGCCCGGCGCAAAACGCGGCCGCCGCGTTCTGCTGGTTGTGGCGACCGGGCACCGTGAGCTCGATGTCGATCGATCCGTCGGGCCACGCCAGCCGACACGCGCTCGCCCCGCGCCGCTCGATCCGACACCACGCGTCGGCCGCGAACCCGTAGCCACGACCCGAGCCGAGCTCGTCCGCCAGCGCGCGCGCCCCCTCATCGTCGGCGCAGAAGAGCACGCCGTCCCGGTCGACCGCGCGGGCCGCGAACGCTCGAAACGCGGCGCGAACCGCGTCGAAGTCCCCGTAGGTGTCGAGGTGCTCGGGCTCGAGCGAGCTGATTACCGCGAGGGTCGCGTCGAGCTCGAGGAACGATCGATCGAACTCGTCCGCCTCGACCACGCCCGGCCCGGCTCCGAGCCGCGTGAACCCGCCCCAGGCGGGTACGTGACCGCCTACCAGCACCGTCGGGTCGAGTCCAGCGGCTTCGAGCGCGAGGCCCGTCATCCCGGTGATCGTCGTCTTTCCGTGCGTCCCGGCTACGCCGATCAACGGTCGGCCGTTCACGAGCGCGCCCAACGCCTCGGCGCGCTTGAGCACCGGTACCCCCGCCTCGATCGCGGCTCGGACCTCCTCGGCGTCCCCGGGCACGGCCGAGGTACGAACGAGCAGGTGGGCGTCCCGCCCGTGCGACGCATCGTGACCGCGGGCCACCGCGATCCCGCGCGCGGCCAGCTCGACGAGCTCGTCCGAACCCCGATCGCACCCCGACACCTCGTATCCGGCGTGATCGAGCAGCACCGCGAGTCCCCGCATCCCCGCGCCCCCGATCCCCATGAGGTGCACGTGGCCCCCGGGCGCGGGCAGATCCCGGGATTCGGGAGGTCGAGACGGCGCCGGGGCCGCGGGGCTCACGCCACCGCTCGCCGCGCGAGGTCGAGCAGCGCCTCGGCGATCCGATCCGCCGCATCGGGTCGCCCCCGGGCTTTGGCCGCGGCGGCCATGCGGTCGATGCGATCGGCGTCGGCGAGCAGCTCGCGGCATACGGACCACAGCTCGCCGGGCGCGAGCTCCCGCTCCTCGCGGATCTCCGCGGCCCCCGCGTCGTGGAGCGCGAGCGCGTTGGTCTTCTGGTGGTCGCCCGCCGCCGTGGGCAGCGGCACCAGCACGGCGGGTCGGCCCGCGACGCACAGCTCGGCCACCAGCATCGCGCCCGAGCGGCTCAGCGCGAGCGTCACGCGATCGAGCTGTCGGCCCAGGTCCTGGATGAACGGCTCGACGCGGATCCGATCCGCCCACGGGAGCGCCGCGACGCGTCGGCCCACGTCGTCCGCGTGGTCGCGGCCGGCGACCCACACGACCGTCAGGTCGTCGGGCCAGGCGGACGAGCCGGCCGTCCGGCCGTCGGTCGTCGGCTCGGACGACCGATCGGATGAGGGCTCCGCCGCGCGCTCCAGATCCGCGAGCAAGCGCTCGTTCAACGCGCGCGCGCCCTGGCTCCCGCCGACGACCAGCAGGATCCGACCTTCGGGCCAGTCGTAGCCCTCCGACCCTTCGACGCGCGAGGGAGGCCGCACGGGGTTCCCGAAGGTGTGGACTTCCGCACCGTCGCGGATCTTGAGGTGCGCCTCGGCCTCGGGGTACCCCAGGTGAATCTGGTCGGCCCGAGGCGCGAACATCTTCGTCGTCAGACCCGGCCGCGCGTTTTGCTCCTGGATCGCGACGCCGCGTCTCGTCCCGTGCCCCCACGCCAGCGCGGGCGCGGACACGTAGCCCCCCGTCCCCACGACGAGGTTCGGCTCGAACTCGCGGAACGTGCGTCGGAGACCCGACCATACGGCGGGCGCGTTGGCCAGGAACCGCCAGTTTCTCCAAGGGGCCTGGCGATACAGGGGCTCGAGCGGGAGGAGGCGAAAGTCGTGACCCGTGCTCGGTAGCACGCGCGCCTCTATCCCCCGCTCGCCCCCGACGAAGAAACAGCCGATGTCCGGGTCGAGCCGACGCAGCGCGCTCGCGATGTTGAGCGCCGGATACAGGTGACCGCCGGTGCCCCCGCCCGCGAACAGGACGCGCACGGCCACGTCAGGCCCGCCGCCGCGACGCGACGTTGAGCAGCACGCCGGTGATCCCGAGCGCCGTGACGAGGCCGGTGCCCCCGGCGCTGATAAACGGCAGGCTGACGCCGGTCGTCGGGAGCATCCCCATCGTGATCCCGATGTGACCGAACGCGCCGATGGCGATCACTCCCGTGAGACCGATCGCGAGGAAGCGGCCGAAGAGATCGGAGGCCGCGGCGGCGATGCGGAACCCGAGCAAGGTCCAGAACAGAAAGAGCGCGAGCAGCACGACGGCTCCGATGAATCCCCACTCTTCCGCGATGATCGGGTAGATGAAGTCGTTCTCCGCCTCGGGCAGGAAGTGGAGCTTGCCGGTGCTCTCGCCGAACCCGGCGCCGAGCACGCCGCCCGAGCCGATCGCGATCTGCGCCTGCGTGAGCTGATAGCCGACGCCGGTCGTGTCCGCATCGGGGTTCAAGAACGCGAGGATGCGCTGGAGCTGGTAGCTGTTCGTCAGCACCAGGACCACGACGCCGGCCAGCGCGGGCGCGGCCAGCGCGGCGAAGTGACGGAAGCGCATGCCGGCGGCGAACAGCACGAGCGCGATCAGACCCGCGGTGATCAGAGTCGCGGACAAGTGCGGCTCGATCGCGATGAGGAACAGCACGGGGACGAGCACGAGCAGGAACGGGAGCACGCCCTCGCGGAAGCCGTGCAGACGATCTTGCTTGCGGACGGCGAGCGCGGCCGTCCATGCCACGACCGCGATCTTCGTCAACTCCGAGGGTTGAAAGCTCACCGGGCCGAGGACGAGCCAGCGACGCGCCCCGTTGCGAAGCGGCGCGATCTCACCGGTCCACGGCAGCACCAGCGGAATCAGCAGCAGCACGGAGATCGCGAGGATGGGCCAGGCCAGCTTCTGGTACCACCGATAGTCGATGAAGGTGGCGACGAACATCACGACGAGCCCCACGGTCGCGCGGGCGATCTGGTCGACCAGGAGGTGGTTGCCGGGAAGCCCGCTCTGCTGTGCGATGAACGAGCTGGCCGAGTACACCGAGAGCAGACCGAATACGACGAGCGCCAGCGTGATGCCGAGCAGCGACCGTCGTACCCACGACGGGGAGCCGGCCGAGTCCTGGACGCGCGAGAACCGCCAGTCGAGCGTCATCTCGGTCACGCCTCGACCTCGTCGGTCGACTCGACCCCGTGCGCCGAACGGACGCAGCGAGCGAACATCTGCCCTCGCTCCTCGTAGTTCGGGAACATGTCGTAGCTCGAGCACGCCGGAGAGAAGAGCACCACGTCGCCCTCCTCCGCGTGCTCGCGCGCGATCCTCACGAGCTGCTCGATGCCGCTCGCCACCTGGAGCGGGACCGCGTCACCGATCTCGCGTACGATCTTGGGCGCCGCCTCGCCGAAGGCGATCACCGCGCGGGCGTTCTCCTCGAGCGGCCCGATGAGCGATGTGTACGGCTCCCCTTTGTGACGCCCGCCGAGCAGGGCGACGAGCGGACGGCGGAACGCCGACAGCGCGACCTTGGTCGCCGACACGTTCGTCCCCTTCGAGTCGTTGATCCACAGGACGCCGTCGTACTCGCCGATCCGCTGGAGCCGGTGAGGGAGCCCTTCGAACGACGAGAGACCCGCCGCGATCGATACCGGGTCGCACCCCGCCAACGCGGCGGCGAGCCCCGCGAGCAGCGCGTTCAGCACGTTGTGCCGGCCGACCAAGCGCAGATCGTCCACCCGGGTCCACGCGACGGGCGCTCCGTCCTCGTCGAGCCGTTGGACGAGCTCATCTCCATCGAGGAAGGCGCCGACGCCGTCGTGCGGCTCGATCGACACTCGGTACTTTTCTCCCACCACGTCGCGGGCCATCGCCATCACGTCCGCGTCGTCGGCGTTGATGACCCAGCGGCTCCCCTCGACCGCGTTGGCGAAGAGCCGCGCCTTGTCCTCGTAGTAGCGGTCCAGACTCGGGTACCGATCGAGGTGATCGGGCGCGAGGTTGAGCAGCACCCCGATCGCCGGGTGGAAGCTCTCGAGGTCGGCGAGCTGGAACGAGCTCAGCTCGACCACCGCCCACTCGGGTTGATCCTCCAGCAAGGCGACCTCGGAGAGCGGTAGCCCGATGTTTCCGGCCGTCACGGCGTCCAGCCCCGCGGTCTCGAGCAGGTGACCGCAGAGCGCCGTGGTCGTCGTCTTCCCGTTCGTCCCGGTGATCCCGATCACTCGCGAGCGCAGGTGCCGAAACGCGAGCTCGATCTCCGCCACGGTCGGGAGCGCCGCGTCGCTGACCGCGCGTCGGATCTCGGCCGTCGGCGGGATCCCCGGACTCGTGATCACCGTGCGCGATGCGAGGATCCGATCCAGATCGTGGCCACCCGCCTCCGCGTCGATGCCCTCGGCGACGAGCCGGTCGACGGCGTCCCGTTGAACCGGACCCTCGAACGCGTCGCTCGCGTAGACCTCGGCCCCGAGCGAGTGTGCGAGCCGCGCCGCCGCGCTCCCGGAGATCCCCAGCCCCAGGACGGCGACCGGGTCCCCGGGCTCGAACAGCGCTGCCCCGCGCGCCGCCGCCATCAGCGCACCTTGAGGGTCGCGAGCCCCACGAGCGCGAAGATGATCCCGAGGATGTAGAAACGCATCACGACGCGCGTCTCCGGCCAACCCAGCTTCTCGAAGTGGTGGTGCAACGGTGCCATCCGGAACACGCGACGCCCCTCCCCCGTCCGCCAGCGCGTGAAC
This sequence comes from Gemmatimonadota bacterium, assembly GCA_022360695.1. Classification (GTDB taxonomy): domain Bacteria; phylum Gemmatimonadota; class Gemmatimonadetes; order Palauibacterales; family Palauibacteraceae; genus Palauibacter. Next base: position 2,263 of record JAKSCH010000045.1, on the reverse strand, counting down.
TTGAACCAGCTCGTCTGAAGCATGACCGACACGCCCTCGAGCACGAAGACGCCCCCGACGATCAGCAACAGGAACTCGGACTTCAGAAGCACCGCGACCGCGCCGATCGCGCCGCCGAGCGCCAGCGATCCGGTATCCCCCATGAAGACCTGGGCGGGTGGAGCGTTGAACCAGAGGAAGCCGATCGCGGCGCCCGACAACGCGGCGCAGAACACGGCCAGCTCGCCGGCCCCGCTCAAGTAGAAGACGCCCAGATAGGTCGAGGTGTCGACCCGACCGATGGCGTACGCGAAGATGCCGAACGTGAGCGCCGCGATCGCGGCCAGCCCGGTGGCGAGCCCATCGAGACCATCCGTCAGGTTCACCGTGTTGGCGCTCCCGGCCACCACGATGGCCACGAACAAGGGGAACACCGCCGGCACGAACACGATGCTCAGGTCCTTGAAGAACGGGAGCATCGTCTCGGTCGCCTGGTATTGCGACAGCGGCTGCCAGAGCAAGAAGACGCCGAGCGCGAGCCCGAGCACGAACTGCCAGATGAGCTTGTAGCGCGCGATGAGACCGCGCGACTCCTTGCGGACGATCTTGAGGTAGTCGTCCATGAACCCGATGGCGCCCATCCACGCCGTCACGCCGAACGCGATCCACACGTAGGGCGTGTCCGTGTCGAGGCGGGCCCACAGCAGCGTCGGGATGAGACACGCCGCGAGGATGATCAGCCCGCCCATCGTGGGCGTACCGGCCTTTCGGAGGTGCGTGGCCGGGCCCTCGGCGCGGACGACCTGACCCCAGTTCTTCTCGGTCAGCCAACCGATGACGACGGGGCCGATGACGAACGAGGTCAGGAGCGCGGTGACCATCGCCCCCGCTGCTCGGAACGAGATGTACTGGAAGACGTTGAACAGGATGCTCTGGTCGGCGAGCGGGAAGAGGAAGTGATAGAGCATCAGGCATCGCCCCCGAATCGGGCGTCCAACCGCTCGACCACGCGTTCGAGCCGCGCGCCGCGCGAGGCTTTGACGAGCACCATCTCATCGCCGGACAGCTCACCCGCGAACGCTTCCCACGCGTCGTCGGGATCGGCCGCCGTGATCACCCGGCTCGCCTCGAAGCGCGCCTCCGCGAACAGACCGGTCGCCGCGACGAGCTCGAACCCGGCGTCCACGAGCTCGTCCGCGATGTCCTGGTGCGCCGTCCGCTCGTGCGCGCCGAGCTCGAGCATCGAGCCCACGAACGCCACGAGTCGTCGGGGCGGATCGGCTCGGCGACACTGCGCGATCGCCGCGCGTAACGAGTCGGGGTTCGCGTTGTAGCAGTCCGCGAGCACCGTGAGATCGCCGATTTGGCGGAGTGCGCCGCGCATCCCGAGCGGGCGGTAGCGCGCGAGCCCGCGGGCGGCGGCCTCCAGCGGCACGCCCAACGACTCCGCGAGGGCCGTCGCGATGAGCGCGTCGCGCAGGTGATGCTCGCCGCCCACGTCGAGCGCCACGGTCACGCCATCGCGCTCGAAGGAGAGGCGATCCGCCCCGAGCTCGACCGCATCGGGTCGGTACGTGGCGTTCGGGTCGACCCCGGCGATGGTCGCGTCGGACCGGATCTCGCGAGCGGCCTCGCCGAGCATCGCCGGCCGGTCGCCGACCACCACAGCGCCATCCGGCGAGGCGCCACGCACGAGCTCGAGCTTCTCGTCGAGCACGCCTCCGACATCGCCGAAGAACTCGAGGTGCGCCGCGCCCACCGTCGTCACGATCGCGTGGTCGGGGGCGGCGATCCGAGCGAGCCGTCCGATCTCGCCGGGCTCGCTCGCGCCCACTTCGAGCACCCAGGTGTCGGCGTCGGCCGGAGCGCGGAGGATCGTGAGCGGGAGCCCGATCTGGCTGTTGAGGTTCCCCTCGGTGCGGTAGACGCGCCCGGTCTCGCCGAGCGCGGCCGCGATCATCTCCTTGACGGTGGTCTTGCCCGAGCTCCCGGTCACCGCGACCACGCGCGCAGACGTCTCGCGACGGACGACGGCGCCGAGACGGCGGAGCGCGTCGAGCGGCTCCGGTACGGCGAAGTATTCGAGCGGCAGCGTCGCGTCTTCGCGCCCCGTCTCCACGATCGCGCCCCGGGCGCCGCGCTCCGCGGCCTGTGCCAGGAAATCGGCGGCGTCGAAGTGCTCGCCGCGGAGCGCGACGAACAGCTCTCCCGCGTCGATGGTCCGTGAGTCCGTCGAGATCCCCGGGTAGTTGTGCTCGACGTCGGCCGATGGGAGCCCGAGCGC
>JAKSCH010000503.1 GCA_022360695.1 Gemmatimonadota bacterium | reverse complement strand
TCGAGCGCGAGCGGGTCACGCACATCAAGATGGTCCCGTCGCAGATCGTCGCGTTGCTCGGCGCGCGCGCCTTCGACCCGGAGCGCCTGGCGTCGCTCGAGATGCTCGGCTCGGTGGGCGCGCCGCTCCACCTCGAGCACAAGCAGACGCTCGCGCGCACTCTCCCCGGTCGGTTCTACGAGCTGTACGGGCTCACCGAGGGGTTCATGACCGTGCTGGATCGCGATGACTTCGCGCGGAAGCCGGACTCGGTGGGGCTCCCGACGCCGCTCTCCGAGATGCGGATCGAGCGACCCGATGGATCCGAGTGCGCGGCCGGCGAGGTCGGCGAGATCGTCGGCCGCGGGCCGCTCACCATGCCCGGCTACTACAACCGTCCGGACCTCACGGCCGAGACGCTTCGGGATGGGTGGCTCCACACGGGCGACCTCGGGTACGTCGACGAAGACGGGTTCCTGTACCTGGTCGACCGCGAGAAGGACATGATCATCTCCGGCGGCGTCAACGTGTATCCGCGCGACATCGAGGAGGTCATCGTCCAGCACCCCGCCGTCCGCGAGGTTGCGGTGTTCGGCGTCCCGGACGAGAAGTGGGGTGAAACACCGCTGGCCGCGGTCATCGCGGACCCGTCGTCGAGCGCGACGCCGGATGAGATCCGCGACTGGTGCAACGAGCGGGTCGAAGCCCGTTACCAGAAGGTCTCGGAAGTCGTGTTCTTCGAGGACTTCCCCCGCAACGTCGCGGGGAAGACGCTCAAGCGGGTGATGCGCGAGCCGTACTGGGCCTAGCGCCCCCCGGACCCGGCCGGGCCCGGGAACCGGAGCGGGTCGTTCGGCGTATTCTGTCCGCGACGCGCAACGCCTAATTTCACGCGAAGATCCGCGGTCCGCGGGATGGGTCGCGACACTTGAACGATACGAGATTCTGCACGATGAAACGCTTCCGACTCCGAAACCTGTTCGTGACGGCCGCGGCGCTCGCGCTCCTCGCGGGCTCGGGCTCCTTCAGCGCTCCGGCGGACGCCGCCACGCCGCTCCACCTGCGGCTCGAAGCGTCCCAGCCGGGGGCGGGTGAGACCGTGGCCACGCTCGACGAGATCCGGCTCGAGTTCTCACAAGCGCCGCAGATGGCCGGGACGCGGATCCGGGTCCTGTCGGGCGGCGAGCCGCTCGATCTGGGGGACGCCGCGGCTTCCCCGGATGACGACGAGGTCGTCGTCCTGGCGCTCGCCGATGGTCTCGCCGACGGCGAGTACGAGGTCCGGTGGCGCGCCATGTCGCCCGACGGACACCCCGTCACGGGCGACTTCGGATTCACCGTGTCCGCCGGGGGTCGCTGAGGACCGGAGCGCCGGACACGACCGCGACGGACCCGACGCCGCCGCCGTCGATGCCCGATGGCTCGGCGGCCGTTCGTTGGACGGCATGTCGACGCGTCCCGATTCGGCGGCCTCGATCGTCACCGAGTCACGAGCGGGACCCGATCGACGGAATCTCCGCGTTCAACGACGTAGTAGCCGTAACGGTTGTACCGCTGTAATCGACAGACGTCCTCGGCGGCAAGCCGCAGGACGCAGCAAACCCGCAGTCGGCGGCAACCTGCAGTAGTGCGGTACGACCCGCAGTAGGCGACAAAACCATGGTCTCGACGTTTGGGGGCTCGACCGAATCCGAGGTGCAAGCCCCGCGACGGACGATGAGAACAAGAGGGAATAGATAGAAGGGATGAGCTCCACCCACGCGCTGGGCGCACGGCGGATCTCGACCGTGCGCGACCCGGACATGTGGCTGGTGAGTCCGGGGTACGACCTGGTATTCGTGATCTTCTCGGCCGCGCTGCTCGCGTTCCCGCACATCGCGCGATCGCTCGTCCCGAGCGACGTCTTCGTCGATCTGGTCGTCACCATGTTGATCGGCGGTCCGCACCTGTTCGCGACGTACACGATGACGGTGATGGAGCCCGAGTTCCGCGAGCGCTATCCGCGGTACGCGCGCGGTGCCCTTCTCCTTCCGGTGCTCATCGTGTCGGCGGCGATCTGGAATCTCACCCTGCTCGTGACCGTCTTCTTCTTCTGGGCCTCGGTCCACGTCATCCACCAGGCCGCGTTCATCGCGGACGCGTACCGGTTCAAGGACCCGCGCGGCTGGCAGAAGACTTCGACGATCGTCGACTACGGGCTGTTGATGACCTCGCTCTACCCCGTCGCGACGGGCAAGCTCATCCGGAGCGAGTTCCAGACCGGCGGGCGCACGCTGCTCTTCCCCGACTTCCTGCGTCTCGAGATCGTCGCGGATCTCGCCTGGGTGGCGTTTCTGTTCTTCGCGACCGCGTTCATCTGGAAGTCGATCTGGGAAATCCGCGAAGGACGTCTCCACATCCCGAAGACGCTCCACATGACGCTGGCGGCGGCGCTGTTCTTCGTGACGCCGATGCTCCCCAACCTGGACGTCGCGTTCCAGGGCCTGAACACGTGGCACTCGTTCCAGTATCTGGCGGTCGTGCTCTATCTCAACCGACTTCGCGAGAAGAAGGGCTACATCCGGTCCGAGGTCGTCCGACGCGTGTCGCGTCGCGGCTGGTCGCTGTACGGCATGTGCCTCGCGTTCACGCTCGGCGCCGGTGCGCTGTTCCTGGCGTTGCTCGGCGTCGTCGTCGGGTTCGGCTGGTTCGAGACCGGCGAGGCCATGGGCATGATCGGGTACGGCACCGTGTTCGCCGACCAGCATTACTTCGCGTTCTATTCCGTGGTACTCTCGTTCCTGTTAATTCACTACTACTTCGATCACTTCATCTTCCTGCACGCCGACAAGCGCATAACGCCGCAGTTCGAAGGTCGGTAGGGACGAGAGGCCGCCAAACCGCGTGACGGCACAACACATAGACGCGAGGACGT
>JAKSCH010000182.1 GCA_022360695.1 Gemmatimonadota bacterium | reverse complement strand
GGGCGACACGTAGAGATTCCGGCTCCAGGGACGATCCTGGAGACCGCCGTCGTCGAGCCAGGCCTTCTCGAGCTGGCGGAGCAGGCGATTCGTACGCTGCGCGATGGGCATCGAGAGCGCCCCCTGATCTCCCGCCAAACTGGCGTCGCGAGCGGCTTCGAACCGCTCGGCCGCGGCCTCGAGCCCGGTCGTGGCGTCCACGAGGCGGGTCAGGTCCACGTCCACCCCGCGGGCCTCGGCCACCTCGAGCAGGGTCTCGACGTGAACCCGCGTGTCCGTGGCGTAGCGGGTGACGTCGTACGGAATGACGTCCGCGTTCGCGAGACGCAGCGCCACGAGGCCGTCGATGCGTGCGAGCATCGGCCCGAACACGAACTCGCTGTCACCGAAGCGCTCGAACCAGGCGAAGTTGTCGTAGTTCGAGTGGTACACGCCGCTGGCGACGGCCCCGGTCGAGAGACCCGCGGAGGGGACACCGGCGTGCGTATAGAAGCCGACGTGATCCGAGCCCCCGCCCAGATTGCCGAGCTCGGTACCGCCCCGTTCGCTTTGCCACCATTCGAGCACGCTACGGTCCTGCCCGGGATACGCCACGTCGTCGAGCACATCGAGGATCGTGCCCTTGAGCGACGGGGAAGACGAGCCCCCGAAGTTCGGTCCGGAGACCGCGGCGTCCGCGTTGATGTACGCGACGGTGTTCACGGTGAGGGGATCGATGAACTCCTCTACCCACTCCGTCGAGCCGATGATGCCCGCTTCCTCGGCATCCCAATGGGCGATGAGGATCGAGCGCCGTGGACGGCAGCCCTCCTCCGCCAGCGTTCCGAGCGCCTCCGCGAGCGTGAGCAGCATCGCGGTGCCACCGTTCGGATCGATCGCGCCGAAGCCCCACGGATCGTAGTGCGCCCCGAGGATCACCCATTCATCCGGGAGCTCCGAGCCGACCGCGGTCCCGACCACGTTCACCGCTCGTGTCAGCGCCCTGGGCTGGTTCACGCGAACGCGGACGGTCAGATCGGGTCCCCCCGTCACGGCGTAAGAGGTCTCGATCCCCCCGCGCCAACCCGCGGGGACGTCGGGCCCCACCATGCGGGAGAGGATCTGCTCGGCGGCGAGGTAGCCGAGCGGGAGGACCGGGATCGTCGGCATCCCCACGTCGTCCGGGTCCAGACGCTCGACGTGTCCGCGCTCGCCGCTGACGGGCAGCGCCGGCTCGAAGGGCGTGAGCGGGTCGCCCGTCCACGGCAGCGTGAGGACCGAGCCCCGCTGGATCGTCTCCCCGTTCATGAGGGGGCCGTCGGGATAGGCGCCCGCCTCGGCGAACCCCGGATCGTTGAACATGATGACCCCCGCCGCGCCGCGTTCCTCGGCGAACTTCACCTTGTAGCCCCGGAAGTTGCCGCCGTAGCGGGCGATGACGATCCGGTCGGTCAGGTCGATGCCCATCTCATCGAGCGCCTCGTAATCCTCGCGGCGGCCGAAGTTCGCGTAGACGACCTCGCCGGTGACATCACCGCTCCCCGAGAACGCATTCCATCCGTTGAGCAGATCCGGGTGATGCGAGAAGCGATCCTCGTCGAGCGGGGGCTCCCGGTTCGAGAGCCGCATGCGCTCGGGCGTCTCGATCCACGCCTCGACATCGTCCGTGAGCTGCGGCAGATAGACGTCGTAGGTGTGTCCGACCACGTCGAGACCGGCCGCCTTCATGACGCGCGTCAGGTAGTTCCCGACCTCGACCTGCGCGGCGGACCCCGCCGGGTGCGGGGCAGCGGTGATGATGCGCAGGTGCTCACGGAACGCCTGACTCGACGGCAGCTCGAGGAACCGGGCTTCGCACGCCGCCTGCTGCGTGGCTCGGGCCGCCGTGAACCCGACGTACGGGTCGGTCGGCGCTTGCCCCATGGTCTGAACGGGCGAGGCCAACAGAAGAGCGACGACGCCCGCCGCGGACGCTCTGCGACGGTCAAGGAACGGGACGGTATTGGATGTACGCGACAACGACACGATTCTACCTGGGTAACGGGATCGGAGAGCGAATCGCGCACCCTATGGCAAACCGCCGGCGGCCGGCAAGGAGCCATGATCACCGTGTGCCTGCGGAGCGGCTCGCGGGCTCGATCCCACCCGTTGGTCTGTCGGCAATCCGGGCCGAGTCCGACACCCAGAGATTAGAAATCCGGGTAGATCTTGTGAAGTGTCCTTGAAGCTACGGCGTCTTGTCGGATTTCCGGCTCTTGTCGAGCCGCTTGACAAGCGTGAGGGAGGTGATTCAAAGCCACACCCGGCCCCATCACTCCCACGAATCGAGCAATCGATTGCGAAGTGCTTCCGCCCCGCAGTCAGCAGACTCGAATAAATCCGAGATCACGACAGCTTCGCCAATCGGATTCCTCCTAGGATCCTTCCGGACGCTCCGGTGTGACTGTTATCTCTAGTCCGCCCCGCGGCGCGGTCAGCCGCTCTCGACGGTCATT
>JAKSCH010000013.1 GCA_022360695.1 Gemmatimonadota bacterium | reverse complement strand
GGCGGGGGAGGAGGCGTGCCCAGCAACACCTCCATCACCCATTTCCCGCGGAGCACGGGCGACGTGCGGTTCGCGTGCGACGTGAGCGTCAGGATGCTCCCGTGACCGAGGACGCCGCGTCGCGTCTCATCGGGGTACGACACCTTCCGGAAGTGCGTCCCCGACACGCCGGCGATGCCGTAGTGCCGCGCGAGTCGCTCGTTCGCGAACGTGTAGTCGGCCGTGAGCAGCTCGAAGAAGCTCCGATCGTCGCGAACGAGATGCTCGAAGAAGAGCTCGGTCTCGCGCCGCATGTCGTCGGCCAGCTGTTGATAGAAGTCGGGGAAGCGAAGCGCATCGGGATGGACCTTGTCGAGGTCCTGGAGCCTCAGCCACTGAGCGGCGAATCGAGAGCCCATGCCCTCGGACCGGGCGTCCGCCAGCAACCGCCTCACTTCGGCTTCGCGTCCTTCCCGCTCGCGCAGCCGTCCCTCTTCCGCCGCGCGTCTCAGGCCGTCGTCCGGGGGGCGTCCCCAAAGGAAGAAGGAGAGACGCGAGGCGAGGTCGTGGTCGGAGATCCGATAGGCTCGATCTCCGGCGCCGGCCGGGCCTTCCTCGAGGCGGAAGACGAAGTCGGGGCTCGCGAGGATGCCCTGGAGCGCCGTGCGTACGCCGGTCTCGAAGCCTTCTTCGCGCGCGCCGGCCTCGTAGAGCGCGAGGAGCGGGTCGATGTCCGTATCGGTCACGGGTCGGCGATACGCGGCCGCGGCCAGGCGATCGATGATGCTGCGGGCGCAGGCTCGCGCCTCCCGATCCTGGGAGGGTCGACACGAGAGTACGTGCACGCGGCTCGGCGTCTCGGAGACGCCGGTCACCTCGAAGGGGCCGCCGATCGTGAGATCGCGCAGGTGCGCGACGACCGTCAGTCCGTGCGAGTACCCGATCTTCTTGTCGGCCAAGCTCCACTCGTGCGGCGACATGAGATCATCGACGGGTCCGTCGAACCGCTTGATGAAGGCGGCGGACACCCGGTGCGGACCGGCGGAGACGGGAATCGGGTCCGTCTCGATCTGGACGCCGTTCGGATCCTGCCGGTGCATCCACCGATCGATGTCGAGGAGCGCTCGGCGCTCTCCATCGATGGAGAGCTCGATCTGCTCATCGAACGGCGTCGTCTGTCCGAAGAAGTTCCCCGTGGACTCGTGCTGGAACGCCATCCGGAACACGTAGTCGCCATCGGCGATGAAGTTGTGGACGATGGAGATCCCGCCCCGGGTGCCGATCGGCGCGCCCTCGACGTGCTGACGCTGCTCCGCGTAGCGCGAGACCTCGTACTCCGTCTCGCTGGGCGCCGCGTCGACATCGCCGAGCGCCATCCGGCTGATCTCGCTCGCCGCGCTCAGATACCCTTCGAGCAAGGTAGCGGAGAGGTTCTGCACGTCCGCGATGTTGTCGAACCCGGCGCTGATCGTCTCCTGCGGAAGGAAGGCGGACGCATCGATGTCGAGACCGAGCAGATCCTGGATCGCGCGCTCGTACTCGGCTCGGTTCAGTCGCTGGAACGTGCGGCGCCCGGGGTCCCGATCGGAGGCATCGTCGATCCGCGTCTCGAGCGCCTCGGCCAGCGCCAGGAGATCGGCTTCGTCCGGACGCCGGGTGCCGGGCGGCGGCATCATCCCGGCCCGGAGCTTCCGGATCATTCGCTCCGCGACGTCCGCGTCCGCCTCCGCGCGCGCGACCTCGAACCCTTCGAGCGACAGGTTGCCCCGCATGCGATCCGTGTTGTGACAGCGCGCGCACACGGTTCCGACGATGGCTTGAGGCGTGGTGTCCGGTGTGATCGCGCCCGCCATGGCCGGCGGTGCGGCGGCGAACGGCGGCGCGATCGATGCGGCCAAACCGAGTCCGCACAACAAGCTGCCGGAGACGGCGGTGGTGAGTTTTGGCGTCATGCGCCCCCCACGCGGGGTGAACCGGTCGCGACGTACCCACCCAATATAGTCGCGTCGCGCGGCGCAGCGACCGCCGCGCCCTGCGACGCGGCGGCTTGGACGCCGCCTACATCGTGGCGTTCGCGATCGATGCCCGGATCTTCTCGACCGTGAGCGCGGTCCGATACGCCATCAGCTTCTTGCCGATCTCGATCGTCTCCTCCTTGGGAGCGATCGGGACGCCGTTGATGCGAG
>JAKSCH010000537.1 GCA_022360695.1 Gemmatimonadota bacterium | reverse complement strand
TCGAGCGCGCGCAGGCCGAGTTGACGCGGTTCTGTGACGCGATATCGGCGGGTCAACCGGCGGAAATCGCGAGCACGCACGCAGCCGAAGCGACGCGTGCGCTAGAGGACCTGATCGGCGCGACGGATGTCGAAGACGTGCTCGACGTGCTCTTCCGGAGCTTCTGCGTAGGCAAGTAGCGCCCGGTCCCCGCAGGGTCGAGATCCGCTGCTGCTACGGCTCTTCCCCCGGGACGCTACGTGAAGTCTCAGGCGGCTCGCTGACAGCGAGGACAAATCACCGTCTTCCGCCCGGTGACGCGCATCGACTTGAGCTCGTGGCTGCAACGCGGGCAAGAGCTGCCGCGATCGCGGGAGTTGATCAACCAACCGGGGTCCGAGTGCGCCGCGCTCCAATGGAGCGTCGCCCGTCTCAGCACGCGTCGCAGATAACGGTGGAGCTGATGAAGCTGCTCCGGTACGAGCTGAGCGACCTTGAGATCCGGTCGCACGCCGGCCTGGAAGCAAATCTCGTCCGCGTAGTCGTTCCCGATCCCGGCGATCGCCTTTTGGTTGAGCAGGAAACCCTTGAGCGTCAGCCGCGCGTTCTTCGAAGCCAACGTCTCGAAGCGCTCGGGCGTGAGCTCCTCGCTCAGCGGATCGACGCCGAGGCTCTCGAGCGCGCCGGAATCGCTGAACTCATCGCCCTTGACCGCTTGGACGAGCCCCTGCGAGCCGTCGGACGAGAACCGTAGCTCGCGACCCGCGGCGAACTGAAGTCGGATCTTCGTTCGTTCCGTCGCGGGAGCGGTCTGCGACTCGAGACGGAGCTGCCCGTCATCGCCCATGTCGAACATCAAGCTGTACTCGGAACGGAACTTCAGCACCACGTAGCGACCGTGGCGCTCGACGGAGTCGACGGCGTGATTCTCCAGGTGTCCTTCCGCGATGTCGAGCGGGAGTTCGACCACATCGGGATCGTCGATGAGGATGGTCGAGATCGTCTTTCCGGTCGTGTAGCCGGCGATGCTCTCGATCATCCGTTCGACGTCGGGGAGTTCTATCATCAAGCGGCTCCGGGTAGTCGATGGTGGGGTGACGAAGGCATACACCCGTACGTAGAGAAAGTGCCATCGGGTTCGCGAAGTTCCGAAGGAAAGCGATGGGCCGAATAAAAACCGAATATATCGTAAAGGGGAGGGTTGCGGAAGACCCGAGCCGGCGGCGAAGAGCCGCCGTATAATGGGCTCGATGAGATACGATGTCGTGGTGATCGGAGGAGGCCACGCGGGCTGTGAAGCCGCGAGCGCGGCGGCTCGGCTGGGGGCGAAAACGCTGCTCGTCACGAGCTTCCTCGCGCGGGTCGGTCAGATGTCCTGCAACCCGGCGATCGGCGGGGTCGCCAAGGGCACGGTGGCGCGTGAAGTCGACGCCATGGGCGGGATCATGGGTCGGGCGACGGACCGCACGACGCTCCACTTTCGGATGCTCAACCGATCGAAGGGACCGGCCGTGTGGGCGCCGCGGGCGCAATGCGACCGGGGCCTGTACCCTCGCGAGGTCCGCAGAGAGCTCGAGAAGCTCTCGGGTCTCGAGCTCTATCAAGGCACCGTGGATCGGCTGGAGCGGAAGGGCGATCGGATCTCCGGGGTCGTCTGCGCGGATGGGACGAGGTTCGAGGCGACGCGGGTCGTCCTCACCGCGGGAACCTTCCTCCGAGGCGCGATCCGGATCGGTACGGAGACATCGCTCGGTGCGGGTCGCGCCGGCGATGCACCGGTCGTTACGCTCGCCGAGCAGCTCGCGGATTTGGGACTCGCGGCCGACCGATTCAAGACGGGTACGCCCCCGCGGGTCGACGGGCGGACGGTGGACTTCGATCGGCTGGAGCGACAGGACGGCGATCGCGAGCCGGGTCGCTTCTCGCATTGGGAGAGCTCCGGGGGTCTCCGGCGGCTCCCGTGTTGGCTCGTGCGCGCGGGAGCGGACGTGAAGGAGGTGGTGTCGGAGAACATCGAGCGCTCCGCGATGTACGGCGGGGCGATCGGCTCGCGGGGGCCCAGGTACTGCCCGTCGATCGAGGACAAGATCCTGAAGTTCCCGGACGCGGACTCACATCAGGTGTTCCTCGAGCCCGAGGGTCTCGAAACCGACGAGCTCTATGTCAACGGTCTGTCCACTTCATTGCCGCCCGACGTGCAGCGCGAGTTTCTGTCGCGCGTCCCGGGTCTGGAGCGGGCACGGATGACGCAGCCGGGATACGCGATCGAGTACGATTTCTTCCCTCCACAGCGACTCGCCGCGACGCTCGAGCTCGAGACGCTCGGCGGGCTGTACATGGCGGGCCAGATCAACGGCACGACCGGGTACGAGGAAGCGGCGGGTCAGGGTGTGGTGGCGGGGGTGAACGCGGCGCGGGCGGCGCTCCAGCGAGAGCCGTGGGTGCCTCGCCGGGACGAGGCCTTTCTCGGCGTGCTCGTGGACGATCTCGTGACGCGCGGCGTGGACGAGCCGTACCGATTGTTCACGTCGCGCGCGGAGTTTCGGCTGCTCCTTCGCCAAGACAACTGTCTACGGCGCTTGGGACCCGTCGCGGAGCGGCTCGGTTTGTTGGCCGACGAAGAGCGACGGACGCTGGAGCGGCGTCTCGGTGAGCTCGACCGCGTGAAGGGCTGGGTGGAAGATGCGAGCGTCGCTCCGTCCGATGTGGAGGACTATCTGACGGGTCTGCCCAGCGCACCTCTCCGCCAAAAGGGTCCCCTCGGGAAGTTGTTGCTACGCCCAGAGGTACGTCTCGCGGACCTCGTCGCGACGGACGGTCCGTTCGGCGGTCTGGGGTTCGATCCGGACGCGGTGGCTACGGTGGAGATGGACCTGAAGTACGCCGGCTACGTGGCCCGAGACCGCGAGCGCGCCGAGGTTTTGGCCAAGCGAGAAGAGGTGGCGCTCCCCGCGGGCCTCCCGTACGACACGTTTTCGTCGTTGTCGGTCGAGGCGCGCCAGAAGCTCGAAGACGTCCGCCCCGCCACATTGGGCCAGGCCGGGCGGATTCCCGGCGTGTCGCCGGCGGATCTCCAGAACCTGTTGGTGGAGATCCGAAAGCGAGGCGAATCGCCGGCCGCGACCTAG
>JAKSCH010000390.1 GCA_022360695.1 Gemmatimonadota bacterium | reverse complement strand
CCATGCGGTGGAACATACGCCGTCCCACCGTCAGGGTCTATATATTTTTGACACACTACACTAGATCGTCGCTGACGTTCGGCCTCCCGACGCTCGGCCGCCTGCCGATGGTGAGTCCCACGGGCACCCCGGACGGTGCCCCGGGACTTGAGTGGATGAGTCAAGAGAACTCCTGGGTGGAGCCATCGGCGCGATCGTCTCCAGCTTCAGCTAGGTAGGCTACCGGTCGTACTCACACGGGAGCCATGCCATCTCCCGCCTCGATCGCACTCAATCCGAGTCGTCACCTACGTCTGCAATTCCCACGGCGGTCTCATCCGGTCACTGCACATCCACCCCAAGATCGTTGGTTGATTGCTCATTGATATCAGCTGGGAGTTTGCATCACGGAACCGTTGACATGCATATCGCATGTCTCCATGTATAATACATGGCCAAGATGATCCAGATCCGAGACGTCCCCGACACATTCCACCAAGAACTGAAGGCACGGGCCGCGCTTGCGGGCCAGTCGTTGTCCGAGTACCTGCTCGCGCTGCTTCGACAGGCGTCCTCGCAGGCGACCCCCGAAGAGATGAGGGCCATCCTCCGGAGCCGTCGGCGCTACACGCTCGAGGAGAGCTCGGCCGACATCATTCGGGAGCGTCGGGGCCCGCTTCCTTGATCGTCGTCGACGCATCGCTGCTGGTCGACATGTTGATGGATGAGGACACCGGTCCTGCGCTCCAGGGCCGTCTCCTCGTACCGGGCCTCACCCTTCACACGCCGCACCTGGCAGACCTGGAGGTGGCCCACGCGGTACGTCGGCACGCCCTCAACGGGAGCCTGGACGACGATGCGGGGTTGGACGTGCTCCGTGACCTCACGCTCCTGCCGCTGCACCGCTATGCGCACGACATCCTGCTGGGCCGGGTCTGGGAGCTACGAGGCGGCATGAGTGCCTACGACGCCTGCTACGTGGCGCTCGCCGAGGTTCTGGACGCGCCTCTCCTGACGCGCGACGCCGCGCTCGCGCGCACACGGGGTCACGATGCGACCATCGAGTTCGTGACGGCCGACTGACTCGGCCGGTTTCGTGCCCGGCCGCGGCGGATCGCTCCGCCGTTCATGAATTTCAAGACGCTGACGACGTGGGTGGACGACGTACTGAAGCGGCGACTCCGAGCAAGTACGCCGAGGCCGTGAGGAAAATCGCCTGGCGAGTTGGGAGGGCACCCACAACCAAGGCTGCCTCCAAGATGCGCTTGCAACTGGAGGCGGCCGGCGAGGAGAAGGCCGTCGTGGTGCTCGGGTGTCGGTCATCATCGAAGGACTTTGGGAAGTCGCGCCTCACGACGTCGGCGTGCCTGGCGGCTTCTTCGTTTGCCGGCGCCGAGCGCACGCCTGCTTCGACCCGACATCGCCGTCGTCACCTCGATCGGGACGTCGCACGGGACGGTCCTGCGATCGCTCGAGAACATCCGCGTCGGTCTAAGGCACGACGCCGGCGGTCGCCGCGCGAATCCGCTCCATGTCGGCCCCCGCCTCGGGCGGGATCGAGCGGAAGCACGTGAGCGGCACGGGCGCGTTGCCGCAGTTCCCGTAGGCGGTCCCGAACTCGTACGTCTCGTAGTGCCCCTGAAACGCACGGGGTTGCTGCACCAGCATACGATACCGGAAGGTGCCGTTCACGACGACGTTGTCGTACGTGAAATCCCGGCCCTTGGGCTGACGGGCGTTCACGGGGAAGAGGTACGAGTGGCCATCCGTGTCGTAGGTCACGTTGCGGATGGTGAGTCCCGATGTCGCGCCCAGGATCTGGAACATCCGTCCTTCGCCGTCTCTCCACCCCCTGGAGCTCGGTCCGATGTCCTCGAACAGGACGTTGTCGAACAGGATGTCGTGCATCTCGACCGCGCCGGCGCCTTCGCTGCGGTTCGTGTTCACGCCGCCGCGCGTGTTGCGGATGATCGAGTTCCGGATCGTCACGTGCTCCGTCCCGCACCCTTCGCCGCACGACCCGTTCTGCGATGAGCTCTTGAGCAGCAGCCCGAACTGACCTCCGTCGATCACGGTGCCCTCGATGAGCACGCGCTTGCAGTCCTTCGTCTCGATCGGCGCGAGGTTGTGGTAGACCCCCTGCCAGCTCGCGGGCGTGTAGATGTAGTTGCGCCGGATCGTGATGTCGGACGGGTGATCCGCCACGCCTCCCGCGCCGCCGCACATGTATCCCTGGGACCCCGCCATGATGAGGTTGTCCTCGATCAGCGTGGGGCCCGGCGTGTCCCACTGGACGATGCCCTGCGTTTGCTGGCCGGGACGCGTGCAGCCCGTCAGCGCCGAGCGTCGGACGGTGAAGTTGCCGCCGTTCGCGATGATGCAGCGTGTGATCCAATGCGCCTCGGAACGCCGGTGGAGCCACGATCGCTCGACCAGGAACCGGTCGGTCCGCTGACCGTCACGCGCATCCACGTAGACGAGCGCGTTGGTGCGGTCTCCGTCGTAGGTGATGTGCAGCAGGTCGAGGTGCCAACCGCCGCCCCCCTCGCGCGCGATGAGGGTTCCGAAGTCGACGTCGGCCGTGATGGTCGCGAGCGACGCGGCCAGCTCGCTCGCGGTATCGATGCGTGCCGCCGGCGCCTCGATGTCGGTCGCGATCCGCACCCACCCATCGTCGCCCCGATCGGGTAGCCGGAACGGTCCTTCGAAGACGGTACCCGGCTCCAAGAGAATCTCCGTGCCTTCGCGCGCGCCATCGATGGCGGTCTGGAGATCCCCGCCGGCACCGACGCGGATCGCCCGCTCGTAGCCGTCGGGCAGGACGGGGAGCGCGCGCGGCAGATCGGGATCGCCGCGCAGCGTCATCGTGGACCGGCCCCCGGCCCCCGGCGGGAGCGTCGGCTCGACGGGCTCGGGCACGGCACCGTCGGCGGTCGCGAGCGACACCGTCCTGCCGGCGGCCGGCGAGATCACCCAACCGAGCGGACGCCGCGCTTCCACGCGTACCCAGACGCGGACATCCTCGACGACGCGTGGACACCACCGCGAGATCGGCGTCGGCGTTCCGGCGGGGATCCCGGGGGCACAGAACGCGTCGTCTCGATCGGT
>JAKSCH010000035.1 GCA_022360695.1 Gemmatimonadota bacterium | reverse complement strand
GCCGCCGTCATGAGGAGGGGGAAGATCCGGCCCAGCGCATCGGCGCCGCGCACCACCGCCTTGTACCCGGCCAGGTTGCTCTGCGAGGAGAGCGCGTCCATGGACTGCGCGCGCGTGATCCTCGGCACCAGCTCGAGGGCCAGCGCCGTGACGTTCCGGCTCGCGAGGCGCTGGAACAGGTCCGCGTTCTCGTGCGGTCGGAGCAGACACGCGAGCACCGCGCCCTCGCGGATCTCGCTCGCTTCGTCTTCGCCGGGTGGGGCGACCTTGAACACGATGTCGGCGCCGCCCAAGAGCGCCGCGCGGTCCGCGACGATCTCGGCGCCCGCGTCCGAGTACTCGGCGTCGAGGAACCCGGCGGACGCGCCGGCGCTCGCTTCGACCGCGATCGTGATGTCATCCGAGGCGAGCCGTTTCACGGCGTCCGGCGTGAGCGCGACCCGCGCCTCGCCGTCGAGCCGCTCCTTCGGTACCGAGACCCGAACGCTCACAGATCGATCCCGACGTGAGTGCCCATCCGGCGCATCGCTTCTCCTGGGGAATGGTCCGCGCACGATCCCGACCCGGGACGGCAGGGTGCGATCCGGCCGCGAATCTCGGGCCGACGAGTGCGACGCGCAACGCGGCGACGGGGCGTTCCGCTTTATTGCGCGCGCCCGCTCCCGAGCACCTATTCATCCGCTCCGGCCACACGGACGGTCTCCCGAGGCGCTCGGCCTCGATGTTTTCCCGGATGAGGAGGGTTCATGTCACGGCTCGCATCTCTCTCGACGGCGCGCGTCGGTTCGGCGATCGCCGTCATCATCGGCTCCGCGCTCGGCGCAGAGCTACGGCCGGTCGCCGCCCAAGAGGACATCGAGCTGGCCGTCTCGATGCTGCGCGAGGAGGATCGGGCCGGGGCGACCGTGCATCAGAACCAGGGGGGCGAGTGGGTCACCTTGCGCGAAGGGACGGGCACCTTCGTGTGCTTGGCCGACACGCCCGGCGACGACTCGTTTCGGGCTACGTGCTATCACAAGTCGCTCGAACCCTACATGGAGCGGGGACGGGCGCTGCGCGCCGAGGGCATCGACGGCCGGGACAACATCGGGAAGCGCCTCGAAGAGATCGAAGCGGGACAGCTCGAGATGCCGAGCTACGCGACGCTGATCCAGATCAACGGTCCCGTCGGGTGGTCGGGGGACCCCGCGACGGTACGACGACGTACGGTGATCTACGTGCCGGGCGCGACCGCCGAAGACGTGGGACTGCCGACGACGCCGAGCGACGGCCCCTGGCTGATGAACGCCGGCACCGGGAACGCCCACATCATGATCTCGGGCTAGCTCGTCCGAGCCTGCGTGGAGAGCCAGAGCGGACGACCGTCCGCGAATCGGAGCGGCGAGCCGTGGCTGATCTGACCCGACATGAACTGAGCTCGCTGCTCCTGAGCGCGCTTCGTCAGGAAGGCATGGGGGTCCGCGACTTGTTCGAGGGTCGGCAGGAGCCCTTGTCGTGGTTCTTCCGGGCGCTGGCGTACGATCAATCCGAGCTCGATATCCTCGAGTCCGGTGCGCTCGATACGCTGCACGCTCCGTCCGCGCTCGTCGAGCTCGTGGTCGATGAGATGGCGCTCGCGCTCGCGAACATCGGTGTCGAGGGGCTCGAGACGTATCTCGCTCAGCCGGATCCGGGCATCCTGGGACAGGACCGGATCGAGCTCGACGCGGAGGTGATGCTGGGGTTCGTACACGTGGACGTCGCGCCCCCCGCGCTGTGGCTTGACGAGCGGCAGTCCGATCCGGATCGAAACGAAGCGCTCGCCAGCCGCTTGACGCAGGTCGCTCAAGACGTGGGGACGGGATCGGACACGGTCGAAGTCCATATCGAGGGCGCGCTGGACCCGGAGGGCGGTTGGAACGATCCGCGCGACAACGTCCGACCGGCAGGCGTGGCCGTGCACTTCAGCTTCGATATCCCGCTCGCGGGGACCGGCGAGCGCGAGCTGGCCACGGTCTTCGAGCGCGGCGCGGCGGTGGCGGCCGAGGCCGTCGAGGGGATTCGCACCGTGTTCCGCGGGGACGGAAGCCAGAGCTAGCTCATGGGTCTCCGTCGCGCGGCGCTCGGCGGGCTCGTCCTCCTCGGGACCCTGCCGGCATGCGACGTCGGGCCCGGCGTGGCGACGATCGAGTGGATCGAGGGGACGGGCCTCCGATCGCGGGTACTCGG
>JAKSCH010000393.1 GCA_022360695.1 Gemmatimonadota bacterium | reverse complement strand
GTGGACGAGGTCGACAAGATCCAGCGCGCGGCCTCGGAAGAGTTCGGTCGCAAAGTCGGGGATCGTCTCGGCCGCGAGACGCTGTGGCGCCACCGACGCGGCGTCGATCTCGGCTAGCGGCGGCTCACCCGCCATTCTTCGAAGGCTCGGGGAGCCGCCCGCGCGAACGAGACGTGGGCGGGCTCCCAACCGAGCGACCGCGCGCTCGAGCTCTCGAGCCGCTGATCCAAGCACATCGCGTCCGCCACCGGGCCGAGCTTCTCGCGCGCGGCGTCGAGGGGAAGCGCCTCCGTACGTCCCTCCGCACCGGCCGCCTCGCTCGCCGCTTCCGCGACGGCCGACACGGTCAGCGATTCCCCGTCGACGGCCTGGGTGACCCCGCCGGGACCACGCTCCATCGCGGCTCGATAGAGCCGGGCGAGATCCTCCACGTGGATCATCGACCAGTGATTCGATCCGTCGCCGATGTGCTCGGCGGCGCCGTCGCGCGTCGCCGACTGGAACATCCGGGCGGTGAGACCGCCCGTCCGGCCGTACACGACGCCGGGTCGGATGACGGTGGCGACGCGGTCGCCCGAGTTGGCGCGAAGCACCTTTCGCTCCTGGTCCACTCGCCAGGCGACGATCTCGGCGGGACGATCGGTGGACGCGTCGTCGTCGAGCACGGCGCCGCCGGTATCACCCACCACCCAGCAGCCCGAGGTATAGATGAGGCGCGCCTCGCGGTCCGCGGTCGCGTCGAGGAGCGCCTCAAGCGCGGCGACATCGCCAGCGCCCGCGGCGGAATAGTCGAAGGCCGCATGGATGACCGCGTCGGCCGCGCCCGCCTCGGCGGCGTAGGTGGCGGGGTCGAGCAGATCCCCCGCGTGCGGTTCCGCGCCCAACGCTCGCAGGTGGCCAGCCTTGTCGGCGGTCCGGTTGAGCGCGGTGACGCGGTGCCCGGCATCGCACAGCTCCGCGATGATCGCGCGCCCGATGAACCCCGTACCCCCGGTGATGAAGACGTCCATGCTCAGTAGACGCCGCGCCGGGAAAGAACGTTCGCTCCCCGTGCGCCGGTCACCGGACCGGCCCGCGAGGTTCTGTCACGGGACGAGCTTCGTCGCGAAGTCTCCGCCCCGGAAGATGGAGATCCTGTCGGGGTCGACATGACGTCGCAGCGCCGCCAGGATGTCCGGGCCGGTGAGCGCTTCGATCGCCGCTTCCTGCTCGCCCGTGAAGGCGAGCGGCCGATCCAGGAACAGACTGTTCGACAGCAGCCGCGCGACCGAGCCGTCGTTCGCGCGTCCGTTTTGCTGCGCATCGAGATACCCGCTCTTCGCGGCCTGGATCTCTTCGTCGGTGAATCCGTCGGTCAATGCTTCCGTCAGCTCCTCGCGGAACGCCGCCACGACCTTGTCTCCGTTCTCGGGCGCGAAGATCGCGAAGGCGAAGAACGCGCCGCTGTCGTCGATCGGAGGCGCGTTGAACTGGGACCCGATGCTGTACGACAACCCCTCCTCCTGGCGGATTCGGGTCGCGAGCCGCGAGTTGAGGAAGCCCCCACCGAGCATGTAGTTGCCGAGGATCAGCGCGGGCACGTCGGGGTGGTCGTCCCGGAGCCGGATCGGCGCCACCGCGAACATGACGGCGTTCGTCTTGTCCGGCGTCTCGATATCGACCTCCGCCGCCTCGACCTCGCGGTAGGGGTCGGCTACGCGCGCGTACGGCTCGGCGCTGGTCCAATCGCCGAAGATCTCCTCGACGATCGGGCGAAGCTCGGCCGGGTCGAAGTCGCCGACGATCGAAAGCGTGCCCCCTTGCGCGCCCGCGAAACGCTCCCAGAACGCGCGGGCTTCGCCCACGGTCGCGGCTTGGAGCCGCTCGACCTGTTCCTCGAAGGTCGGCGTGTAGCGCGGGTGGTCGGCCGGCCACGGGCTCAGGTGCCGCTGCATGGCCACCGGCACGAGCGCCATCGGCTCGGACATCTGGCTCTCGATCCCGGCGAGCCGCTCCTCCTTGAGCAGCTCGAACTCTCCGGCATCGAAAGCGGGCTCGCGCAGGATCTCGCCGGCGATCCGCAGGACCTCGGGGAGATTCTCGCGAACGGTCGCGAGCGACCCGCCGGCGGAAAGGACGCTCCCCCCGAGGCTCCCCTGAGCCTTCAGGCGGTCGAGCTCATCCTGGATCTCCTGACGCGAGCGGCTCGTCGTGCCGCGCATCAGCATCCCGCCGGCGAGCGAGCCCGCGGTCGCCTGACCCATGAGCGCCGACTCGGTCCCGTACCGCAGCGAGAGACTGATGTTCACGGCCTCGCCACGGTTCTGTTTTGGCAGGAACGCGACCTTGAACCCGCTCGGGAGCGTGAACCGCTCGGTCCGTGCTTCGATGTTCTCGACCGACGGGTCGAACGCCTCCCCCTCCGCCACCGCTTCGCGCCCGGTGTACCCGGCGACCAACGCTTCGATGTCGGGGGGCTCGGGGATCTCGGCCCGAGCCGGTGTCTCCTCGACCGGGTAAAAGTATCCGATCGTTCGGTTCGACGGCTTGATATAGGCCTGTGCGACCTGGTGGACCGCCGCGGGCGTGACCCGCTCGATGCGATCGCGGTGGATGAAGAAGAGCCGCCAGTCGCCCATCGCGGCCCACTCGCTGAGCTGTAGCGCCATGCCCTGTGGGTTGTTGAACGCGAGCTCGATGGCCGAGAGGTACTCGGTCTTGGCGCGCTCGACCTCCTCTTCCGTCGGCGGGCCCTCGACCATCTCGTCCACGGTGGCGAGCATCGCGTCCGCCGCCTCGTCCAACGAGTCCTCCTGCCGGACCATCGCCGCCACCATGAGGAGACCCGGCTCGTTCTGTTGCCAGCCGAACGAGAACACGTTCGAGGCGAGTCCGGGCTCGACGAGGTTCCGGTACAACCGACCGGCAGGCTCGGTGCCCAGGATATGCGAGAGCACGTCGACGGCCGCGTATTGCTCGTGCGATCCAGGGGGGATGTGATACGCCGCGAGCGCGAGCTGTAGGTCGCCGACTCGCCGCAGCGTGATACGCCGCTCGCCGTCCTGCGCGGGCTCCGCCGTATACGTCTCGAACAGCCGGTTCGCGCCCGTGCGATCCGGGGCCGGGATGGCGCCGAACTTCTCCGCGACCAGCTCGAGCGCCCGGGCCGGCTCGAAGCGTCCTGCCACGACGAGAACGGCGTTGTCGGGCTGGTAGTACTTGCGATAGAACGCCTTCAGACGATCGATCGGCACGTTCTCGATATCGGCGCGCGCGCCGATCGTGGAGTTGCCGTAGTTGTGCCAGTCGTACGCGGCGGACATGACGCGTTTCACGAGCACGGCGGTGGGGTTGTTCTCTCCCGCCTCCCACTCGTTGCGGACGACGGTCATCTCGGACTCGAGATCCTCCGCGGCGATGAACGAGTTCACCATCCGATCCGCCTCGAGATCCAGCGCCCACTCGAGGTTCTCATCGGTCGCGGGAAACGTCTCGAAGTAGTTCGTCCGATCGAGCGACGTGGTGCCGTTGGGGGACGCACCGTGCTCCGTGAGCTCCGCGGGGATGTCCGGGTGATTCGGCGTCCCTTTGAACACGAGGTGCTCGAGGAGGTGCGCCATCCCGGTCTCGCCGTACCCCTCGTGTCGTGACCCTACCATGTACGTGATGTTCACGGTGATCTGCTGCTTGCTCTGGTCGGGGAAGATGAGAAATCGGAGCCCGTTCTCGAGACGGTACTCCGTGATCCCCTCCACCGTGGCCACCTCGGTCACGCCGGCCGGCAACGTCTGGCTCTCGAGCGACGGGGGGACCGATAGGACCGCGGTCATCACGAGCGCGAGCAGACCAGGAATCCGCTTCATCGTGTCTCCACAGGGTTGAGAGTGAGGGGTGCGGCCGACATCGACTGTTACCGATCGTTTCGAGGCTCGTTCCAACCTCCGCGCTCGATCCCGCGTCGTACTCCTGCGTCCGGCTCCGTCTCGGACGAACAGCGACGAAACACACAACGCCGGGAGGTTCCGTGCGTACGCGAACGTTCTTCTCGATCCTCACGTCCCTCATCGTCATCCCGGGCGCCCTGATCGCACAAGGCGACCGCGAGGAGACCTTCTTCGATCGGTCCTTCGACGTCCGTTCCGGCGGTCGACTCCACGTCGACCTCGGCGACATGAACATCCACGTCGCCTCTGACCGCGGCGGTACGGTCGGCAACGTTCGCGTCGTCGCGCGCGCCAGGGACATGGCCTGGGCGCGCGAAGTGTTCGACGAGATGGATTTTCAGGTCGCGGGATCCGGTGGCGACCTGCGGCTCGAGACCCGCGATCACCGGATGAGCTGGCGCGAGTGGCGGAACCGCGGGTGGGTCGATCTCACGGCCATCGTCACGGTCCCCGCCGAGTACGATCTCGAGCTCAAGACGGGCGATGGCGACATCCGGATCGGACGCGCCTCGGGGCGCGTGGTCGCGCAGACGGGCGACGGCGACATCTCGATCGACGCGGCGACGGGGGCCGCGATCGAGCTCAGCACGGGCGATGGCGATGTCACGGCCGAGTCGCTGTCCGCCGAGGACATCCGGCTCCACACCGGCGATGGCGACGTCCGGCTCGAGTCGGTCTCCGGGCCGATCTCCGCGCGGACGGGAGACGGCGACATCGCGCTCGGGATCGAGCGCTTCGAGGGGCTGACGGTCCGGACCGGCGACGGCGACGTGTGGCTCGAGGTCGATCGCTCGATCGCAGCGGACGTGGACATCGAGGGCGACGATCTGAGTCTCGGCCGCGCGCTCGCCGTCTCGGGTCGGGTGCGCGAGGGCAGCGTTCAGGGCGAGCTCAACGGGGGCGGTCCCGAGCTCCGCGTCCGGACCGGCGATGGGGACGTGACGATCCGAGCTCGTTGAGGTTCCCGCCTCTCGGGTCGCCGGCCTCATCGGACCCGGCACGTATCGCGGCGGCGCGAGCCGCCGCAGATTCTTCCTCATGACACGACGCGCGTTCACCGTGGAGGCCGCCAACGCGGCCCTGCCGCACGTCCGCGCCACGTTTCGTCGGGTGCGGACGGGGCGCGACGCGGCGCGGCGGCGTGCCGACAAGATCGCGGTGCTGGACGCGCTGTGGGGTGACGCGATTCTCGATGTCTCGAACCCCGATCAC
>JAKSCH010000184.1 GCA_022360695.1 Gemmatimonadota bacterium | reverse complement strand
CGGACAGCGCTTCGGCGGCTTCTTCGCGGGTGGGGTTCGGGTTCTCGTTCGTGAGCGCGACCATGCTCATGATGAAGCCGGGCGCGCAGAACGCGCATTGGAACCCCCCCTCGTCGACCACCGCCTGTTGTACCGGGTGCAGCGTGCCATCGGGCGCCTCGAGCCCTTCGATGGTCGTCACCTGCCGATCGCGGACCGCGTGCGTGAGCACCGAGCAGGCGTAGTGCGTCACCCCATCGATCATCACGGTGCAGGCGCCGCATTCCGCGCGGTCGCACCCGAGCTTCGTCCCCGTGAGCCCCAGCTTGTAGCGGAGCGTCATCGCCAACGTCTCCTGCGGGAGCACGTCCACTTGGCGTGGCCTCCCGTTGACGTTGAGCGTGATCATCCGCGGCATCGTGGAGCGCACCGCCGTGGAAGCCGACAGCGACCCGGGCGACCGGAACAGGTACGAAGAGGAGGAGACGGCTGCGCCGCTCGCGATCACCCCTTTGATGAACGTCCTGCGAGAATGTCCGGAGGGGGTCTCGGCGAGCGGGATCTCGACGTCACTCATGGGCGGACCTCAAGTGGGAGATCTGTGCTACTGATAACGACTTTCGCCGTACGTCCCGAGGCGGACGCGCGGCAGCCTATCCACAATCCTGGGCCAAGCAAGTCGATGAGACAAGGCGTGCAGTTCAGGATCGGTTAAAGGACGTTCCACAAGATCGGACTGAGCGACATGAGCAACGTCCACCCGTCGCGGATCGTGGGGTCATCGGAGCGAAGACCGTTCACCACATCGATGCGGAGCAGGTCGTAGAAGAGCGCGAGACCGAGCCCGGCTGAAGCCCGGCCGCCCCCCGTCTCCACGACACCGAATCTCGTCCCCGCATCCCGACCGACGTCTCCGATTCCCGCCCAGCCGACGGCCGCCTGCGCGCGGATCCGAATCCACGGCGACCAGACGGACCGCGACGCTTCACCGCGCAGGAGGGCGAGCCGATCACCGCCCCACGGCCGGAACTCGTATCCGGGCAGCGTGCCACGGCCACCGAGCAGAAACAGACGCTGCGCGGGGATCTCGCCGCTCGAGATCCCGACGGTGAGGTCGCTCGACCAAGCCCACTCCGCATCGAAGCCCTCGCGGACCGCCCGCACACGTCCCGCCGCGCGTCCGAACCCGAAATCGCCGAGCGTCGATGTCGCCGCCTCGAGATCGAGATCCAGCGACCATTCGGCGCCCAACGCACGCCCGAGTCGTAGCTCCATCGCTCCATCGACGCTCACGAGCTCGCCCGCGTCGATCGGTCTCACCGGTCGGAGCCCCCCACCGCTCAACAGGACATCCTCCACGACCAGCTCCATCGGCCGGTGTCCGAAGATCGATGCACCGAGCTCGAATCGGGTGGAGCCCGACGCGCGAGCGACCGAGAAGCGACCTCCGCTGCTCAGATAGGAATCCTGATAGTCGTCGCCCTCGAACAGGTATCCGAGGGTCTTCACGACTCCCGCCGCGGCGTCGAAGCCCACATCCTCGAGCGAGCGAAGCTTCCCCTCGAGTCGGAACGTCCAGGCATCGGTCTCGATGTCCAGCGCGGCGGACGCTCCCACGCGCTCGGCGTTCGTCGCCCACCCACCCCAGAGGCTCAGCCGAGCGCGTTCGTCGATCCGATAGGCCGCGCCGGCGCCCAGGGACAGGCCTTCACCTCGACGCGCGCGCAGACCGGACGACGCATCCGGCAGCGCGAGCTGGAGTCGCCTGCCGCCGAAGAGGCCCCGTTGACGCACGAGGTCTCGGGCGCCGCGCAGCGCGGCCTCCAACTCCGTGTCGGATCGATCGCTTGCTCCGATCGGTCCGTCGTACAGTGGGGCCCGCCATTCGTCGAACTGCTCGAGATGGTGCGCCGGCATGGTCGCCACACGCTGGCCCGGGCCGAGGCGAACGCCGGGCTCTTCGTTCAACCGGTAGTCGAGCACCTCGAGTCGCGTGCGGATCACCGTCTCGATGGGGAACTCGAACCACGAGATCGAGCGCGTGATCTCGAGATCCTGAACGGCGGGGAGCCAGTACCGACCATCCCAGAACGCGGATCGCAGATCGAGCACGATGCCGACGATCGCCCGGTCGACGTATGCGGTCTTCGTGAACGTGAGCCGCATCCGGGCGATCGCACCCGAGGCCCGATCCACGAATACCGAGCCCACGACACCGGGGACCCGAACGTCGACCGGACGTACCTCGAGCTCGAACACACGCGCCGTGCGGTCCCGGATCCGAATCTCCAGAGAATCCGCGAGCCGAAACTCGTACGTCTCGTGCGAAGCCGGCGCCGCGGGATGGAGAACGTCCGACACCTCGTCGCCGTCCCCGATTCGAATGCGGTCGCCGAAATTGTCGAGTACCAGGGCGAGGTGGTCGATGTGATAGCGGACGTCGGTGGGGAGCCGGATCTCGTGTCGACGACCGACGATCAGCTGCACCGCCCGATCCGGAGCCTGCCACCGAACGTCCAGCGCCAACTGGTCCGCCCGGATCACCTCTCGTTCGCCGCGGAACTCGCCCAGGAAGTAGACGTGTCCTTGAGCCTCGGCGTAGAAGCTCCTGAGCGAGCTGTCTGCGTAGGCGTAGGCCCGCGCCTCCTGCGCGCGTCGGATCAGTTGAAGCGCCCGAGGGCCGTTCCAGCCTTCATCCGAGGAGCCCGGCTCGATCCCTGCCGCTTGAAGCGCGGCCAAGGACGAGACCGGCGGGGAAGCACTCGCTGCGACCAGGAGGCAAGCGACGACTCGTGCTCGTTGCATCACGCGTCTCGAGTACAGGTCGCCCCGGCGGTCGTTCCCGCTAGCGGAACAGGTCTTCCTGCGTCTCCGCCTCTTCGGCGCCTTCCACGACCCGTGCTAGGCGGCGGACCCAATATTCGACATCGAACCCCTCCTCGTTCTTGAGCATCCGCTTGAGGACGGGGGATACGTCCCGCAGCGCTTCCATCAAGTCCTCCGCGATCGAGCCCACCTCGGCCGCCCGAGCCTCATCCGGCATCGATGCCATCGCCCGCAAGATCGAGCTTTCGGATCGAGATGCGGTGATGGGCTCGTCCGAGCTCGACACGAAGACTTCCGTGCGTCGCCCGGGACCACGATCCTCGTCGATGGGGATCAGACCCACGATCTGGTCGGATCGCCAGTACTTGGCGTAGCCCAAGTGGATCATTCGATCGCGTTTGATCTCCACGCTGCCTCCATTCCGCCGACGTCGGGTGAGTGACGTACTCTCGACGCCGTCGCGACCGAGTGTCAAGCGTTGATTGCTCGTTGAGGCGGACGGCGAGCATCTTCCCGTCCACATGTCCCGATCTCGTACGATCCGCGACCCCCTCTGGGGAAACATCCACGTCGATGCCGACGCGGCCGATCTCCTCGACACCGCGCCCTTCCAGCGGCTGCGTCGTGTGAAGCAGCTCGGCTTTACGCACCTCGTATATCCAGGCGGCGCGCACAGTCGCTTTCTCCACGCGCTCGGCGTCTACCACCTGGTCGGTCGTGCCGTTCACCACCTCGAACAAAACGGTCAGCTCGAGCGCCTCGACTCCGCCGAGCGCGAAGCCCTCCCGATCGTTCGATTGGCGGCGTTGCTCCACGACGTCGGTCACTACGCGTTCTCGCACGCGATGGAAGAGCTCGCGCCCGCCTCGATACCGGGCGACCACGCCGAGATGGCCCGCCACTTCCTCGAAGCGGAGCCGATCCGCGAGGTGCTCGAGCGATACGGTCCGGGCGCGCTCGACGATGTCGCGGAGTTGATCCGGGGCACGTCCCGGCACCCGCTGCAGGGTCTCGTCGCGGGGTCGTTGGACCTCGACAAGATCGACTACCTGCGGCGGGACGCCCTCTTCTGCGGCGTGCCCTACGGAGCCGTGGACGTGGACCGGCTCCTCGCGGCGTTCACGTTGGCGAACGAGGACGACGGGCCCCTCGAGCTCGCGGTGACGACGAAGGGGATCAGCGCGCTGGAAACGTTGCTGTTCTCCAAGTACCAGATGTTTCGGAACGTCTATTGGCACCACGCCGTGCGCGCCGCGACGGCGACGTTCGTGCGGCTCGTCGAGGGCGCGTTGCGAAACGGTCTGTTGTCGCGCGAAGAGCTCGCCGGTCCGAGCGACGAAGAGCTGCTGGCTCTGATCGCCGCCCGCATCGAGGCGCTTCACGCGGGGTCCGCGATCGACCCCGCATCGTCCGTGGCGCGCGTGGAGTCGCAGCTATCCGCGCTCATCGACCGACGGCTCCCGAAGCGCGTGGTCGAGCTCACCGGGGATCGGCTCCCCGATCGGATCGCATCCTGGCCCTCTCGGCGCCCCGATCTCGTCTCGATGCTCGAGAAGCGACTCGCCGGGGAGTGGGGCGCGCCGGAGGGGAGCATCATCGTCGACTACCCGAGCTACCCGGGGATGCTCGAGCTCAACGTGTTGCTGGTCCGTCGAGATCGCGCCGTGCGTCGGCTCACCACGCTCGGCGAGCGCGGTTTGATCGATGTCCCTCGCATCGGACGATCGCTCCACCACTCGGCCCGAGTCCTTCGCGTGTTCTCGTTCGAGCCCGTGGGCGAACGAGGTCCCGAGCCCATCCTGGAGCTCATCGAAGCCTCGGAGACCGGGGTCGAGGAGCGGCTAGCCGCCGAGGAGCCGTTGTACGTCTGACGGTCGGTGCCAGGGGTGCCTCGCTCGAGCCGGGGCCGCCACCATCGCTGCTCGGCGAGCGACGCGATCAGCGCATGCTCTCGCGGGATGGGCTACGGTCGTGGAGTCATGACATCCACGACGAGCGCGGTCGTGTTGTCGTGACCGCCGGCATCGTTGGCTTCGGCGATCAGACGCTCGACGAGCTTCTCCGGCGTCCACGGAGCGATGAGCAGCTCCATGATTCTCTCGTCCGAGACCATGGTCGTGAGTCCGTCCGATGCGAGCACGAAACGGTCCCCCGACTCGAGCGGCCCGTCGTAGATGTCGACCGGGACCTTCTCGGCGGTACCGAGCGCTCGCGTCAACAGGCTGGAACGCGGGTGAGTTCGAGCTTCCTCCGGTGACAACCTACCCTGCTTCACCAGCTCTTGGACGTAGGTGTGATCCTCGGTGATCGTGGTGACGGTTCGATCGCGTACGAGGTAGGCGCGGCTATCCCCCACATGTCCCACGATCCACCAGCCGGCGGGTGACACGAGCAATGCCGTCGCGGTCGTACCCATGCCGGTCTTCTCGGGGTGTGCTCGACCTTCGATCAGGATGACTCGGTTCGCGTCCGCGATCGCCGTCCGCAACGCAGAGCCCGCCTCGTCCCGGGGCGCGCCGGCCGGCAGCAGCGCCACGCCTTCCGCCGCGCAGCGAACCGCGAGGGAGCTGGCCACTTCACCCGCCGCGTGTCCGCCCATGCCGTCCGCCACCACGAACAGACCGGGCGGGGTATCGGCGCCAAACGAGTCCTCGTTCTGTTGACGCACGCGTCCGGTGCTCGAATCGGCGCTATAGTGCCATTCCAGCCCGGCGCTCACGGCGTCGGCCACATGGTGGACCCCAAGTACAGAACTCCCTGAGATGTGGATCGCGTCCAGGTCACGGGGCACCCGACGCGGTCCGACAACCTCTCCCGACCCCCCTGCTTGGACAAGCGCACGTCGGGCCCCCGTTACGTAGGACGCGTTCGGACGAACGGAGTCACATCGGCTTCGTCGGATCGGGAACCGGATCGCGCCGTCGCGCGTCGTAGTACCGGCTGCGTAGGATACGAAGGAACTACTCGGAAGGGCTCATACATGTCTGGATCGGCGCTGCCGATCGAACCACACCTCACGCGGTTCGGTGAGACGAGCGAGGCGCCCAGCGTCGCTCTCGATCACCTCGACACGTTGTGGTTCCAGGTTACGGGCACCATCTGCAACTTGAAGTGCACGCATTGCTTCATCAGCTGCTCGCCCCACAACCACACGTTCGAGTTCCTGTCCTTGGAAGACGTCGAGAGCTGGTTGACACGCTCGGCCGACTGGGGCGTGAAGGAGTTCTATTTCACGGGTGGCGAGCCATTCATGCACGTCGATCTCCCGCGCATGTTGGAGCTCGCGTTGGAGCGAGGACCCGCTTCGGTGCTCACGAACGGAACGCTGCTCCCCGCTCGTTCGCTCGATCCGATCGCCCGCGCCGCCGAGCGCTCATCCTATTCACTCGAGATCCGCGTCTCGATCGATGGTCCATCGGCCGAGACCAACGATCCGATCCGTGGCGAGGGCACGTTCGAACGCGCGATGGAAGGCGTGGCAAAGCTACTGGCCGCCGGGTTCCTTCCGATCGTCACGGCAACGCAGGTCTGGGCGCCGGAAGTGGATGAAGAAGTCCGCCAAGCGTTCGTGGCTCGACTGCGCGATGTCGGCTACGAGAACCCGCGGCTGAAGATCCTCCCCTCGCTTCGAATCGGTCGAGAGGCCCTGCGCGACCGGGGGTACGACGAGTACGAACACGTCACGGCGGAGATGCTCGAGGACTACGATGAGCGTCAACTCCTGTGCGCGTCGAGTCGCGTCATAACCAACCGCGGCGTCTACGTATGTCCGATCTTGATCGAATCGGAGACGGCGCGTCTCGGCGACACGCTCGAAGAGGCGGCCGTCCCCTATCGACTCGACAAGCCCGCCTGCTACACGTGCTGGCTACATGGCGCGATCTGCTCCAACTACGGCGGGATCGGACGGGATGTCGGCTGACGTCCATCGGATCGCCGTCTTCGGTGGCGTCTACAGCAACCACCTCGCTTTGGCCGCCGCGATTACCGACGCGAGGGAGCGCGGTGCGCAGGAGCTCTATTGCTTGGGCGACTTCGGCGCGTTCGGTCCGAACCCGGACAAGGTGTTTCCCCTGTTGGTCGACGCCGACGTGAAGGCGATGCGTGGAAACTACGATGACTCGATCGCGCGAGGTCTCGACGATTGTCAATGTGGCTATACAGACCCGCGCGACAACTACTTCGCTCGTCTCTCGTATCGATACACCTACCGGAAGACGAGCGATCGCTGGCGAACGTGGATGGGTGAGCTCCCCGCTCGGCTGACGCTCGACAGACACGGCGTGCGCGTCCTGTTCTGTCACGGTAGTCCGCGTCAGATGAACGAGTTTCTATGGGAGTCCGCGACCTCGACGCAATTCCTCACGTATCTCGGTCGGGAGTACGAGGCTGATGTCATCTTGGGGACGCACACGGGGATTCACTGGCAGCGGCGACTCCCGAGCGGGGGAGTGTTCGCCAACGTCGGCGTTCTCGGTCGACCGGCGAACGATGGAAGGACCGACGTGTGGTACGCGTTGGTCGACATCGCGACCGCAAGCGGGGGTCAGCCTCAAACACGGGTCGAGTTCGTACCCGTGGCGTACGACCACGAACGACTCGCCGCCGAGATGCGCGAAGAGAACCTGCCCGCCGAGTTCATCGAGACCATCACGACCGGTTGGTGGACGACGTGTCTAGAAGTACTACCGGCAAAAGAACGGGCGCGGGGTAGGTTCTGACGTTGCCGCGTCCAACGGACACTTCTAGCTTCATGTTCCGGCGCCGTACACACGGATGCGTAAGCGGGCTATCAGACGGATCATATGCTCCGAAACGGCGGAGGGTCGCGATCCGACCTCTCGGATAGAACGTCTTCCGTCCTCGATCTCTACCTCGAGGAGCTGAGCCGGTACCCCCTCCTCACGGCGACCGAAGAAGAAGCGGTCGCGCGCCTCGCCCGAACCGGTGATCCGAGCGCGTTGGACACGCTCGTACGATCGAACCTTCGCTTCGTCATCACGGTCGCCAAGCGCTATCAGAATCGCGGGCTCAGCTTCCCCGACCTGATCCAGGAGGGGAACGTCGGTCTGATTACCGCCGCGCGGAAATTCGATCCGGATCAAGGCGTCAAGTTCATCAGCTACGCCGTTTGGTGGATCCGACAGTCGATCCTCTCGGCGCTCGCGAAACAGGGGCGGGCGGTCCGACTACCGCTCAACCGCGCCACGGAGCTCGCCCGGGTCGTACGCGTGCGCGCCGAGCTCCGACAACGGCTGGATCGCGAGCCGACCGATGAGGAGATCGGGGCCGAGGCGGGGTTGCCGCCGGCTACGGTCGAGATGCTTCGGCGGCTCAACACCGCCGAGGTCCGGCTCGACGCGCCCGTGGGGGCGTCGGAAGACAGCAACGTGTCCGAGCGCTTTCTGGTCGACGAGACGAGCCTGGAAGACACCGTCGATGCGTTGCTGCTGCGACAGCACATCGCCGAAGCGCTGCGGCAGCTCCGGCCGCGCGACGCCCGGGTGGTTCGACTGTACTACGGCCTACAGGGCGAGCGGTCGCACACCCTGGAAGAGATCGGCAATCTGCTCGGGGTCACGCGAGAGCGCGTCCGACAGCTTCGCGATCGCGCGCTGCGAGAGATGCGCGACGGCGCACAAGGGGTCGCGCTGGCGACGTTCGCCGCGTAGCAGTGGAGCCGAAGAGCCCGCGTCAGGGGCTCGCCAACCTGCCGAACGACCCACACTCCGCGGGCTCGGTCCAAACGATCTCCGAGGCTCCGGCTTCTGCGGTCAGCGCCAACGCGATCCGGACGGATGCGCCACCGTATCGTCGGAGCGCATCGACGCGCCCGTTTGCCAAACGCGTCCAGTCCAGGTGCTCGAACGACTCCTTGTCATCCGCCGCATCGTAGCGACGAACTTCCTCCCAGATCGACACGAACCCACGCGTAGGTTCCCGACGCGCGACGAAGAACAACGAGACCGCGTTCTCTCCGGGCGGACCGGCGGCGAGCGAGTCCGCGATCAGATAGGTGGCGGTCATGCCGGGGAGCGAGTCGCCGATCAGGCGAATCGGCGCGAGCGCCATGCGTTGAGCGAGGAACGCTCTGCTCCCACCGATGAGGTTCTCCGCCAGCACGGGACTGGCTCGAGCCATCCCCGGCTCGACCTGCAACGGCGCGATACGCTGCGGTAATCCGGTCGTCGTCGTTCCGACCGGAGCCGCCAGGGCCCAGGACGGGACGGATTGCCCCGGCGACACCACCGCCTGACCGGTCGCGATCGAGGGGCAGGCGCCCGCGCCGCTTCGGCTGCGACCGTCGAGCACGAGCGTCCCGATCCGCACGCCCCGCGAGAGCAGCTCGAGCTCCGACTGCGGCGCTAGGAACGCGGAGTCGAAACGCGCCCGGTACGAAGGATCCGCTTCGGGCACGAGCACGTCGCCGAACGGCGGATCCTCCGGTCCGAAGCTCGCGATCGGCACCGACCGGGCCGCGCCATCCGGCTCCAGACGGACGAGGTGAAGGTGTGGATCCGTCGGCAGCGGGATCTGCTCGGGCTCGAGGTCCTCCTCGGCGACCGTCGTGTCCGGGGGAGGCGCCGGGTTCTCGAGCGTGATGTACCCGCCGCCCCACTCTACATCGCACCCGCTCGTGGTGAGGAGCAGGATCGCCGTCAGCGCCCCCCGCCAGATCGCTTGTGCCGTCGACTGAACCATCCACCACTCCCGACCCACGGTCCCCGGGGGCCGAGTTACACCGCGCGGTTGCCAGGCCCCCTGACCGGGCTAGTGTACCGTGACCCGCGACCGGCCGCCAAGCAGGGCGCGCGGCGAACCCGAGGAACGAAACATCCGGCATGACCGCCATCGGCCTCTACCAACATCCGGACTGCAGCCGCCACGACACCGGCTGGGGACACCCGGAGCACCAGGGCCGCCTTCGCGCGGTAATGGACGCGCTGCACGAGGCGCTCCCGGAGCTTCAAGCCGACGTAGAGCCGATCGTTCCCGACCCGGCGACCGTCGAGACCTTCGAAGACGTTCATACCGCCGAGCATGTCGAACGTGTCCGCTCGGTCTGCGGCGAAGCCGAGACGCGTGACGAGCTGATCGGGCTCGATGCGGACACGATCGTGTCGCCGGCCAGCTGGTCGGCCGCGCTGGCCGCCATCGGTTGCGGGTACGCGGCGATCGACGCCGTGTCGACCGGTCGTCATCGAGCCGCCTTCTGTGCCGTACGTCCACCGGGGCACCACGCGACGGCGGACCGACCGATGGGGTTCTGCCTGTTCAACAACATCGCGCTCGCGGCGCGGCGCGCCCTCGAGAGACCCGACATCGATCGCGTGCTCATCGTCGACTGGGACGTCCACCACGGAAACGGGACGCAGGACATCTTCTACGATCGATCCGACGTGTTCTTCGTGTCCATGCACCAGCACCCGCATTACCCCGGAACCGGTGCGGCGACCGAGATCGGTCGCGGGGAGGGCGAAGGATACACCCGCAACATCCCGCAGCCGCCGGGTCTCTCTCCCGCGGCGTACGTGTCGGCGCTGTTCGAGGCGCTCGACGAGGTGCTCGCGACGTTCCACCCCGACATCGTCCTCATCTCGGCCGGTTTCGACGCCGGCGTCGACGACCCGTTGGGTGGCTTCACGCTTCGACCCGACGACTTCGCGGAGCTCACGCGGGGCGTGATCGAACGGACGCGGTCGACCGCTCGCGGCCGCGTGGTATCGTTTCTCGAGGGTGGTTACAATCCCGAGGAACTCGGACGCAACGTCGTATCCCACCTGTTCGCGCTACGCGACGCGACGAGCTGAGAGAAAGAACCCCGACATGCCGAACCTCGATCCGGCCTTCGTCGCCACCGCGACGCGCGAGCTCGCGCACCACGGGATCGATGGCTGGCTGCTCTACGACTTCCGCGCGCGGAACCCCATGGCGGCCGGTCTCATCGGGCTCCCCGAGGGTCAGAAGCGCCGCTACTTCGTGCTCGTCGAGCCCGGTGTGCCACCCGTCGCGCTCGTTCAGAAGATCGAGGTCTCCGGTTGGGAAGGCTGGCCCTACGAGCTCAAGAGCTACGTGAGCTGGGACGAGATGGAGACCGAGCTCCGAGCGATGTTGGATGGCATGGAGCGCGTCGCGATGGAGGTGAGCCCCGTCGACTCGATCCCTTACGTCGACAACGTGCCCGCCGGAGTCGTGGAGCTGGTCGAGTCGCTCGGCCCCGACGTCGTGAGCTCCGTCGACCTGATCTCCAGCACCGCCGCGCAATGGGGGGAGCGCGGGTACGAGCTCCACGTCCGCGCGGCGGAGATTCTCGCGACGACCGCGCGTACCGCGTTCGAGCTCGCCGTCCAGGCGGTCGGTCTCACCCCGGTGCCCGACCCGTCGACCGCCCCGGGCGTCGAGGCGGATCCAACGGGCTCGACGGAGGCCGACATCGCGGCCTGGATCCGAAGCAGATTGACGGCGGAGGGGCTCGCCGATGTCGATACGATCGTCGCGGTGGGGCCGAACTCGGCCAAGCCCCACTACGCGCCGCCCGCCGTCGGCTCGGCGGCTCTGGCGAAGGGTCAGGTCTTCATGGTCGACCTCTGGGGTCGGGTCGCCGGCGAGGCCGAGGCGGTGTTCGCGGATCAGACCTGGATGGGCTTCCTGGGCGCGGATCCACCCGAGGACGTCGCGGATGCCTGGGACGCGGTGGTGTCGGCCCGCGAAGGCGCGATCGACGCCATCCGGGGGACCGAAGGGGCCACGGGAGCGGACGCGGACCGGCGCGCGCGCGAGATTCTGATCGACCGCGGGTACGAAGACGCGATCTTCCACCGTACCGGGCACGGGATCGATCGAGAGCTGCACGGCGTCGGTCCCACGCTCGACAGCATCGAGATGCGCGACGATCGACGTCTGGTCCCCGGCGTAGGGTTCTCGGTCGAGCCAGGCGTGTACCTCGAGGGTCGATTCGGTCACCGCTCGGAGGTCGACGTCTACATGCGCGAGGATGGACCCGAGGTGACGCCTTCGCGCGTGCAACACGACCTCTGGCTGGCGGGGTAGACGCGCATGAAGGCCTCCTGGGAGAAGCTGTCGATCGAGACGCTGCACCCGTTCGGGATCAGTCGAAACGTGAAGACGGGCGACGAAGTAGTGTGGCTGCGACTCGAGCACGACGGAATCGAGGGGTGGGGCGAGGCGGACCCCTCCGCGTATTACGGCGAGAGCGCGGGAACCGTCGAGGCGGCGTTCGCGACGCTCGCGCCGCGGCTCGAAGCGATCGACGACCCCTTCCGCCTCGAGTCGATCGAACGAGACCTGCACGCGCGTCTCCGATTCAACGGAGCCGCGCGCTCCGCGATCTCCTCCGCGCTCCACGATTGGATCGGCAAACGCGTCGGGCTCCCGCTCTGGAAGTCGCTGGGGCTCGATCCGGCGGATGCGCCGTTGAGCTCGTTCACGATCGGGATCGATACGCCCGAGCGAATGACCGAGAAGACGCGGGGAGCGGACGACTACCCGATCCTCAAGATCAAGCTCGGAAGCGCGGACGACGAGTCGCGTCTTCGCGCGGTTCGAGAAGCGGCACCCGACAAGGTGTTACGGGTCGACGCGAACGCGGCGTGGACCCCGAGCGAGGCGGTCGAGGGGTGCGCCATGTGCGCCGAGTACGGCGTCGAGTACGTGGAG
Organism: Gemmatimonadota bacterium; assembly: GCA_022360695.1. GTDB lineage: Bacteria > Gemmatimonadota > Gemmatimonadetes > Palauibacterales > Palauibacteraceae > Palauibacter. Next base: position 737 of record JAKSCH010000184.1, on the reverse strand, counting down.
CAACCGCTGCCGCCGACCGAGCGGGAGGAGCTGGCCTTCGTCCGCGGCCGGTCCGAGCTGCCGATCTTCGTCGACGAGTCGAGCGTGGTGGCGACCGACATCCCCGGTCTGGTCGGTCTCGTCGACGGCATCAACATCAAGCTCGCGAAGTGCGGAGGTCCGCGGGAGGCCGTTCGCATGATCCACACGGCGCGCTCGCACGGATTGCAGGTCATGCTCGGTTGCATGTTGGAGACGACGCTCGGCATCGCGCCCGCGGCGCACATCGCGCCGTTGGTCGATTACGTGGATCTCGACGGGGCCGCGCTGCTGCGCGACGATCCGTTCGTGGGACCGCGCATGGACCGCGGTCGGATCGTGCTCGGGGATGAGCCCGGCCTGGGCGTCACCCGAGCGTGACGAGATGTTTCGCCTCCCGGCGGACGCGCCGCGCGTAAAGGTCTGCTGCATCGCGAGTCTCGACGAAGCGAAGCTCGCCGCGGACCGAGGGGCGACCGCGCTCGGTCTCGTTTCGGAGATGCCGAGCGGCCCGGGCGTCATCGACGAGGACACGATCGCGAAGGTCGCCCGCTGGGCACCCGACGAGGTCGCGACCTTTCTGCTGACATCGAGGACGGACGCCGAGACGATCGCCGATCAGTGGCGCCGCACCCGCGTCGACACCCTACAGTTGGTCGACCGGTTAGGGCCGGACGGGCTCGCCCGCCTGCGCGAGCTGGTGCCCGAGACGTCGCTGG